>LNGD01000068.1 GCA_001587675.1 Candidatus Methanofastidiosum methylothiophilum | reverse complement strand
AAGAGAGTTCCTTATTATCAATATACTCCAATTCTTGAAAGAATGGATAGAAATAATATTGAAGAGTTTACAACAATTATGAATGTATATGATTATTATGTAAGGAGACCTGGTGATTATCTAGTAGTATTTACCTATTCATTTGAAATTGATGGAATAAAAAAAGAAACTAGTCAATATTATAACTTTAAGGTATATCAATAGCTTACGTTGTTTTCCAATACCGATAAGTATTTATATACATTAATAGAAACTAACGAATAGAGGAAAAAACATGAGAAAGAGAGGCGCTCTCAAATTAATAAAAAAATTGAAAGAATCAGATATTGTATTAGATAGCGAACCAAAATCTAATTATGAAAAACTTAAGAAAAAGAGTGAAGTTGATTTTTTAAAGAAAGAGGGTATATCCATTGGAGGTGGGGGGGTAATTAGCTCTTCCCAGCACATTTCTCAAGAGGCAAAGCAACAGATCTCAGAAGAAATATCTGAAAAAATAAAAGGCGATGTTACAAATCACGTCGCAAAGGAGGTTGCTTCTACAGTTGGTAGTGCGACATTTGTAATCTCTGGACCTGTTACAATACAAGGGGGAAGATTGCCTTCATTGGAGGAAGAAAAAAAGGTCATAATGAAAGATCAAGATATTCTTGTAATCCCACAAAAATGGAAAACTGAAGATTACACTGGATTTGAAACAAGATACCCTTTAATAGAACCTTATGCATATGCAAGGATTAAATGGGATCCTAAAATTAATAAATTAGTTTATTTACTTGAAGAACCTGATATGAATGAACAAGATTTACGTCAGCTTGAATCAATACAAGGAATTATGCAGGAAGAACTGGATGCTGATTTCAAAAAGTTTCAGGAAACTAGTGAGCTAATAGAATACCTTGAAAACAAGGCATTAGAAATTGTAGATGAATTAAATTTACGCTTATCGCCAGATTCATTTGAAAAAATAATGTATTACTTAAGAAGGAATTATATTGGACTAGGTTCTATAGAGCCATTATTCTATGATCCTGCTATAGAGGATATAAGCTGCGATGGAACTGGTATTCCAGTTTATATTTATCATGCTAAATACGGTTCTTTGCCTTCAAATATAGTATTTAAATCTGATGACGATGCAAATAGTGTTATTATAAAAATGGCACAGAGATGTAATAGACATATATCCGTAGCAGAGCCACTTTTAGATGGAAGATTGCCAAATAACTCTAGAGTTCAAGCAACGTTTGGTAGAGAAGTAACTCAACATGGACCAACTTTTACTTTAAGAAGATTCAAAACAGAACCAATGACTCCAATTCAACTTATTAAATACAAGTCATGCCCTCCACGAGTATTTGCTTATATGTGGCTGGCGCTTGAGCATTCTTATACTGCTTCTACATTAATCTCAGGGGGAACTGCAACAGGTAAAACTTCAATGCTAAACGCACTTGCTATTTTCTTGCCTCCTGAAGCAAAAATAGTAACAATTGAAGATACTCAGGAATTAAACTTGCCCCAAGAACATTGGCTCCCTGCAGTTACTCGGTCTGGCTTTGGAGCGACAACTATTGAAGGAAAAAGGCAAGGAGAAGTCGACATGTTTGATCTGCTTAGGGCAGCTTTGAGACAGAGGCCTGACTATCTTATTGTTGGTGAAATCAGAGGTGCAGAAGCAAATGTCATGTTTACTGGAATGGCTACAGGTCATCCTGGAATTGGTACAATTCACGCAGATTCAATGGAGTCTCTAATTAATAGACTTGTAACTAGGCCAATTAGTTTATCTCCTGCCCTTTTACAATCTTTAAACATATGTTTCCTCTTAACTCATGCAAAAATTGAAGGTAAAGCCATCAGGAGAGTAAAAGAAGTAGTTGAAATAACTGGAATGGATTTAAAGAAGGGAGAACCAATTTATCAAACTGTATTTCGATGGGACCCAGGAACAGATGAATTTACTTTCGATGTTCAAGAGAGTAGTATAGTAAAGAGGATAGCTATTGCAAGGGGTATGACTCAAGAGGACGTTTGGGAAGAAATTAACAGGAGATCCCTTGTTTTAAGCTGGATGGCAGAAAACAATATTGTTCATTTTAGGGATGTAGGGGCAATAATTAAGGAATACATGAGAGACCCAGATACAATAATTAATAAAATAAAAGGATGAAGTAATGGCTAAAAATAAAAATAAAAAAGAAGGCCTTCAACTAGAAAAAATCGAAAAGTATGAAAAAAAAGGCTTTTTTGTTATTTATGGAAAAATGGCCCATAAAAGATTTGGATTTTTAGTTAATAATAGACTAAAGCTCTTTGAAGAATTACACGCGCCTCTAAGGAAGGGAGACATCCCTCTAAACTTAGGTGCTTATGTCAGTGCAATGATAATGACTACACTTATAGCGGGGGCCGTAAGTTTAGTTGTTTCTATAATACTCGTTCCGTTATTCTTGGGGCCATTAATAAATTCAATAGTTTCGCCAAACTCTAAACCAGATGCCTTATTCAATTTAGGATTAATAATAATAATTTCAATTTTATCTGCAGTGATGACATTTATCGTCTTTTGGCTTTATCCAGCATTTAAAGCAGGTGAGAGATCAAGAAAAATTAATCTAGCTCTTACAAATGCTGTGAATACTATGGCTACAATAGCTGGAACAGGTGTTCCCCCCGCAGTTATATTCTGGTCTTTAGTAGAATTTAGAAGATATGGAGAAGTGTCTAGAGAATCAGAGAAAATATTAAACGATATAGAAAACTTTGGACTTGACCTTGTTCAAGCTCTACAAAGAGCTGCAAATAGATCGCCATCTCCTCTTTTCAGTGAATTATTGTGGAAAATGATAGCTACCATAAGAACAGGAGGTAACCTTAAAGAATATTTGTACCTTGAAGGAAATAGGCTTATGGAGATTGAAAGAATGAAAACTGAGGCCGCAATTGAATCAATTGGGCTACTAGCTGAAGCCTATGTAACAGCTCTTGTCGTTGGACCTGTATTTATAATTATAATGACAACCATTATGGGTATTATGGGGACACCTATGAGTCAGGTAAATTTAATTAATAATCTTGTTGTATACTTTGGATTACCGATAGGATATGCATTATTTATAATAGCAGTTGACCAAGTTGCCCCGAAAAGGTAGGTGAGTGTATTTGAGAAAAAGAAACTATAATATGTACACAACAATTGGAAGTATTGCGACAGGAATAATCCTAAGTCTAATCAGTTTTTTCATTCTTAACATGAGTGAAGGAGTTATAGCAGGCATAGCTATTGCTGTAGGACCCTATCTAATCATAAAAATGAGGCATCAAGCTTGGATAACTGAAATTGAAGACCAATTTCCTGAATTCTTAAGAGCTCTTGCTGATTCTCAGGCCGCTGGAATGACTTTACCCCAAGCAATAAAAATGGCACAAGAAGATGATTATGGAAGGCTATCTGATGAAATTAAAACAATGGCATCTAAGATATCTTGGGGAGTACCATTTGATGAAGTTCTAACATCATTTGCTGATAAAGTAAAAAGCGATAATATTCAAGGAACAGTTTCATTAATTGTAATTGCTCATCATGCAGGAGGCAATATCATAAAAATATTGGAATCGGCAGCTGAAAGTGCTAGAATGATGAGAGGATTGGCAAAAGAGCAAGCCTCAAAATTAAGTCAGTATACAGGAATCATCTATATTTCCTATCTAGTATTTCTCTCAGTAATTTTTTTACTTCAGACCCAATTCGTTGCTGTATTCTCAGAAATAACTTTACCAACTGCTAAAGAAACTATCAGTAAAGAAGCATTTAGTGTTACTTTCCAGAATATGTTGATAATTCATGGGGCTTTGGCTGGTTTAATGATCGGAAAGATGACTACAAATTCTTTATTCTCTGGAGTTAAACATAGTATTATACTTACAGCAATTGGATACTTATCATTTAGATTCTTGATAGAATCTCCTATTCTTTCTAGTATTCTTGGGTAGAATTATTTTTTTCTATTCCCCATCTTGTTCTTACCGCCATTCCTCTTTCAAAAGCCCTTATTTCTCTTGGGGATAGCATCAGAGTTCCTGTTCCTAATAAATCATCTTTAGAGTTAACAATAAGTACTTCTTCATAAGGTCTAAGATTTTTATCCATATCTATAACAAATTTTGTGAATACATTTGCACCTTCTTTTATGAATGGGGCTGCTTCTTCATCAACTATTATTCTGTATCTAGGAAAAGGAATGATTTCTTTTAATCTTTTTGAACCTTCGATATTTGGAGTAAATAGTCCGTCTCTAGCTCTTAAAGTTGCTAACATTAATCCATTTTCATTATAGATATATCTTATCATTTTAGTTTTTGATCTCTTTACTACTGCATCCTTGAATAGTTTTTCACCAACACCAGTACCAAATTGGTAATCGGCTATAATCCTAATTGTGTCTTCATCTGTCAGTTCTGAATCGCCTTTTTCTCTTCTTTCTTCTTCCATTTCACATTGGCCGAAAGGATAAGTAAATTCAAGCTCCTTTGGAAATTTACCAAAGAAAAGGTGATCCTCATATTTTTTTGAGTTAAGACCTTTAATTCGATCTTTAGTTCTTTTTACTATAGGCCTTAAATTAGATTCTTCACCAGTATAAAAAAGTGCAGACCTTTTTGTTATTGGATCAAACTCTTCTAATAGAGTGTAATAATCTTTGATTTTTCTGTATGCTAGTAATAGTCTTGGATGACTTCTTATCCTAGTTTCAACTAACTCAAAAAGAGTTCCTTCATGAATTGATTCTTTTATTAGTTTAAGTTCTTCAAAAGTTGCATATAAGTTATGAGATGAAAGTAGTTCTAATCTCTTTTCTTCTTTTTCATTTATGAGTTCCTGTGCTGTGTATTTTCTACAAACTGGACAAGTACAGGGCAGATATTTCATTTCATTTAATTTTTTTGTTCCATAGGGCGTAAGATATCTCAAATCTTGAGCATAAAGAACATATGCTGCAGAATCAAATAAGTCACATCCTAAAAGAACAGATAAGGACAGTAACATTGGGTGGCCTGCTCCAAAAAGATGTACTGGCCTTGCTGGAGACAGATTTGCTTTGACCGAAAGAATGATATCAACTAACTCACTGAATCTGTATTCCATCATTAATGGTACCACACCACCTATTGGATTTACTGTAAAAGGTAAATTGCTCATCTCTTCCGCTGATTTTCTCCTTAAGTCTAAGTGTGTTCCTCCCTGTATTGTACCGTTTAGATTTAAATCAAAATTTACTGCTTCCCGTGCTCTTTCAAGAGTAGTTTCTAAATCAGATTGGGCTTTATTATGGGATTCATCAGGGTGGGTAGGTATGTCAAGAAAAGTTCCTATATCGACACCTATATCCTTTTGGAATTGCAGGATTTCTTTATTTTCAATCTCTATGTCGCCATAAGCCGCCATTTGGAAAGAACCAGAATCAGTTTCTATGACTCCATTAAAATCAAGCATTTTATGAATTCCCTTTTCTAAAGCTATTTCTTTTAGTTTGTTTGTTCTGTATATAATATATGAATTAGTGATTATGATCTCTGCACCGTAATCATACATATCTTTAGGGGCTATTACTATTTTATTTGGATTAATAACTGGCATCAAAGTAGGAGTTTCAATTGATTTTTTTCCTATTGTAAGTTTCCCGATCCTGCCTAGACCATCTTTTGATTTTATTTCAAACATTTATCCGCCCCCTACAGGAGAAAAAAGAGCTATCTCATCCTCTTTTGAAATTAAAGTTTCATTTCCACCTGTAAAAGAATAGTCTCTCCCATTTATGATAATTCTAATGTCGTCCTTTAAAAAAGATTCCTTAAGTTTAGGATATTTTTTTGTTAGAAGATCCTTTAGCTCACTAATTTTCATTGATTCTAATTCTAAAATTTCTTCTCTTTTCTTTGTTATTTCGATTAAATCTCCAAAATAAAGAATCTTCATAAAGTAGAATATGTAAATGATTTTATAATTATATCTCAATATCGCACTTTTCAAATTCAATTTTTCTTTTTTTTGGGTCGAATACTTCAATTCCATTTTGTTTAGCTATTATAGATATGCCGGATAAATCTTCCATAGAACAAAGCAAATGTTGGTCTGGATGGGTACCTGCTTCTATGCATGAGTCTAGTAATATCCTCTCCCCAAATCCAAAAACTAATTTTAATCTCTTTGAAGCAGGATGCCCTTTATTGAGAATTATTAATGGAAATGATAATTCTCTCAAAGCATATAGATTTGATTTGATAATAGATTTAATTTTTACATCCTTTATCAATGACGAAGCACATAAAATATCTTCTTTACCCGTTCCAAGAACAATTTCTTCTTTTTCAGTTTCCAATAAAAAAGATTTGCCCAAGGATTTAACTACTCCTAAAAAGTATCCATTATACGAAATAAAGACAATTTCGTTATTATTTAACGGAATAAAGTTGTTATCATCCAATTTTGACAACCTTATCCGAAGAGCACTTTGGGCATTTTGGATCTTTTCCTATGCCTTTAAACTGAGAGCCACATTCTGTACAAACATAGCCTTCTGGACCTTCTGCCATATCAACATCAAAAGTTCCACCAACACTACACATAATAACCACCATACACTATACTATTTTTGTTTTTAAATGTATTTTGATTAGGTATTCAATAATTTTATATAATCTATTGATAATATATTTATGGTTCAATGAATTATATTTCTGGGAATATTGTAGACCCAATTAGTAAGGAAATCTATTCTGGAAAACTAATTTTTTCAGATGGTAAAATCACAGATATAGAAAGAGACGATAATACTTATTCTAATTATATAATTCCGGGTTTTGTTGATTCCCATATTCACATAGAGAGTTCAATGTTAATTCCTTATGAATTTTCTAGAATTGCAGTTATCCATGGAACTGTGGCAACTGTTTCTGACCCCCATGAAATCGCTAACGTATTGGGTATTGAAGGTATAAATTTCATGATTGATAATTCTAAACTTTCTCCGTTGAAATTTTATTTTGGGGCGTCTCCATGCGTTCCTGCAACTTCTTTTGAAACAAGTGGTGCATGTCTTGGTGTGGATGATATTGAGAAGATAATAATGCAAGATAATGTCAAGTTTTTGTCTGAAGTAATGAATACAGTTGGGGTGATAAATGGGGACAAAGATATCTTAGAAAAAATTGAGATAGCAAAAAAATACTCAAAAAAAATCGATGGTCATGCTCCAGGTTTAACTGGAAAAGATTTGGAAACTTATATTGCCGCTGGTATCACCACAGACCACGAAAGTGTTCAGAGAGCAGAAGGTTTAGAAAAAATTAAAAAAGGAATGAAAATACAGATTAGAGAAGGATCAGCAGCTCAAAACTTTGAAGCATTAATTCCTCTTGTAGACACTCATTCTGACGTATGTATGTTTTGCAGTGACGATAAACATCCTGATGATTTGATTAGAGGCCATATTGATCAAATGATTAGAAGATCAATAAAATATGGAATTGATTTTTTTAAAATATTAAAAGTATCTTCAGTAAATCCTGTAAAACATTATGGTCTGGACGTTGGATTGCTCCAAGTGGGGGATCCAGCCGACTTTTTAGTAGTTGATAATTTAGCTGACTTGAATATTCTGTCAACTTATATTAATGGCCAGGAAGTGGCAGTGAGAGGAAAGACCTCAATACCTAATAGATCTTTTGAAGCTATAAACAAATTTAATGTTAGTAAGAAAAAACTCTCTGATTTTTCTTTACCTTATAAAGAAGGAAAGATAAATGTTATTGAAGCTATAGATGGCCAGATAATAACAAATAGTTTTACAGCAGAACCTAAGATTATTAATGGGAATGCAGTGTCGGACGTAGAGAGAGATATACTGAAAATAGCTGTGATTAATAGATATAAAGATTCAAAAGTATCAGTAGGTTTTATTCGAAACTTTGGATTGAAAAAAGGAGCCATTGTATCAAGCATCGGGCACGATTCCCATAACATCATTTGTGTGGGTGTAGATGATGAAGATATTTTGAACGCAGTCAATATGACAATTGAAATGAAAGGGGGAATTGGGTGTTTATGTGGGTCAAATAAAATGTTTTTAAATCTGCCTATAGGAGGTATAATGACATTTGAAGACTACACCAAAGTAGCCGATAATTATAGGCATATTACAAATTATGCTAAAACTTTAGGATGTCAATTGAGTTCACCATTTATGACTTTATCTTTTATGGCTTTACTAGTAATACCAAAATTAAAGATTGGAGATAAAGGAGTTTTTGATTTTAATAAGTTTAGGCTTATTGATTTGTATGATACTTAGTTATGATTTGTTAGAAAGTTCAAATGTATCATAATTTTATAAATTTATTAGAATAATGTTTATTACCCCTTTATTTCCACTGGAGGATTGTCCAGAATCTAAAAATATTAATTGCAATGTTTTTTATTTGACCTATTTACATAAAAGTCCTTGTCAAGATAATCTAAATAGATGTCTTTATCTCTTCCAGTGAGTTCATCTTCTGTTATATAAAGATCTTTGTTTTTCCTAATATCGATTCTGACAAATCTGAGTCTGTTCTTT
>LNGD01000067.1 GCA_001587675.1 Candidatus Methanofastidiosum methylothiophilum | reverse complement strand
TGCTATCCAGACCGGTCTGTATGACATATTATTTTCTTCTTAGATTGAAATTTTATAGCTTTTTATGGTTCGTGTTACATTTTTGGTGGGATATTTTTCTTTTATTTTGAGAAGCCCGTAAAAATGGTCCCAGTGTCCGTGAGTTATTATGGCTGCAGTTGGGGAAATATTTTCTTCAGATAACAATTTTAGGATTTCTTCTCCGTCCTCTTTACTTCCACCCGCATCTATAATGATACATGAATCATTAGATGTTATGACACCGACATTTGTGTCAACAGAAATGTATTTTACATTGTCCTTTATTTCAAGGAATACCATGATTATCAACTAACAGGGTTCTATTGTTTGGGGCGGCTTGTGGCTAATAAAGTACGCTACGGAAACTACTTCTGGCACTTCATTTGTTATTCTTGTAGATATTTTTTCTAATACATCCCAGGGGAGTTTCTTAAAGTTTGCAGTCATTGCATCTTGGGATTCTACAATTCTTAATGCAACTATTCTGCCAAACTTTCTCTGGTCCCCGACAACACCTACAACCTTATCCTCCAACGTCACAGCAAATGCTTGCCATATATTTTCTATTGATGCTTTTTCAAGCTCTTCCTCGACTATTGATGATGCTTCTCTACAAATCCGGATATTTTCTTCTGTGACAGGCCCAGTTATCCTAACTGCAAGCCCCGGTCCTGGAAATGGGTATTGATCGATAATTTTATCTGGAAGTCCAAGTCTTCTTCCGACTTCCCTGACCTCATCTTTATAGAGGTCTCGTAGGGGCTCAATTATTTCCTTAAAAGATATTGAATCCGGAAGCCCTCCAACATTATGATGAGATTTGATAGTATCCGCATGTTGTGATCTACCGCTCTCTATAATATCTGGATAAATAGTACCCTGAACTAAAAAGTCAGCCCCTATCTTTTTTGCCTCTTCCTCAAATATTCGGATAAATTCTTCTCCTATAACCATTCTTTTTTTCTCTGGGTCAGTTATCCCAAAAAGTTTATCAAAGAATCTTTTCTTTGCATCAATCTTCTTAAAGTTTATATCGTGACCAGAAAATGCCTTTGAAACTACTTCAGCTTCACCTTTTCTCAATAGCCCATGGTCAACAAATACTGCATATAGCCTATTCCCAATTGCCTTTTCAGCTACTGCTGCTGCAACTGAGGAATCAATTCCTCCGCTTAGTGCAATAACAGCCTTCCCGCTGCCGACTTTATTTCTAATTTTACTGACGTTTTCCTCAATGAAATCAGACAAATCCCATGTACCTTTGCAGCCACAAACATTATAAACAAAGTTTGAGAGAATTTTTTGGCCGTTCTTTGTATGGACAACTTCTGGGTGCCACTGCAAGCCATAGATTTTTTTGGATGTGCTCCTAAAAGCTGCAATTGGGGAGTTATCAGTTTTAGAAGTTATGACAAAACCTGGCGGCAATTCGAAGACCTGATCTCCATGACTCATCCAAACTGTTTCTTTATTTTCTAAATCATTAAAGATGCCTTCCGGGTCAAGTATATCAACAGTTGCTATGCCATACTCTTTCTTTTTCTCGCCCTTAACATTGCCCCCCATTTTTAATGCGATTAGCTGGTGACCATAACATATGCCTAGAATAGGAATATCTTTTCTAATCAAATAATCAAAGACATCATCAGTAAGAAGAGGCGCATCTTTTTCATAGACGCTCCTTGGCCCACCAGAAAAAATTATTCCTTTTGGAGCAATTTTCTCAATTTCTTTTTCTGTTATATCTGGAAAAACTATTTCTGAATAAACTTTAAGCTCTCGGATTCTTCTAGCGATAAGATGGGCATACTGACTTCCAAAGTCAACAACAAGGATAACCTCTTCCCCGATACTCATAATGAAAAATGTAGAGAACAAAATATAAAATTAACTAATAAAAAAAAGATTAATTGTTTTGATTATTTTTCTTTAATATGGCCAATATCCTAGGTATTACTGATGCTCTTTCAAAGTCCTGCCTATATGAAAATGCCTTCTGGACATTGATCATACCTGCACCCTGTTCGTATACAGATGCGTTTGGTATTTGTGAAGCCGTTCTCATAATGGCAATTTTTACTTGATAGGGGGTCCAATTTGGATGTCTCTGGAGAATTATAGCACATGCCCCAGAAACAAATGGAGCTGCCATTGATGTTCCACTTGCAAAATCATAAGAATTGTCAGATGCCCCTGTTGCGGATAATATATTAGTACCTGGTGCAGATATATCTGGCTTTAATCCTGACTTTCCACCGCCCCTACTTGAATCGTTTGCAATAGAAAGTGAAGCTTTTTTTATTGTCAATACACCATTTGGAGATACATCCCTATCAATTGCATTGGCAACTGTAATGACGTTTTTTGCCCTTCCTGGTGCACCTATTGTATCGCTATTAGGGCCTTCATTTCCGGCTGAATTTACCCATACTATTCCCTTGTCAACGACAGAGTTTGCCGCCAAGCTTGCAGGATCTGTTCCATCTAAGGGCCATCCATTACTCTGCATATTAGTAACATTCCAGCCTGCGCTCATATTAACGACTCGAATATTATACTTTTCTCTGTTTAGAATAAGCCAGTTGCATGCATTTAAAAAGATGGATAAATCTCCCGGGACAGTTTTCAAAACAACTAGTTTAGTATCCGGTGCAACTCCAGTGGTGTTCGTTGGTGTTGTATCTAAATAATTGACATATCCTAACCAATCTGCTGTTGTATACGATTGCCCAGAAATAGTCCCAGCAACAAATGTTCCATGTCCAGAAATATCATCCGCAATCGGATCGTTATTTACAAAATCATACTGGTAAAGAACCTTCCCCTGTGGAAATTCAACATGGGTATCACGTATCCCTGTATCAAGAACTGCAACAGTGACGCCGTTTCCCTTGTAGCCAATTGTATAAAGGGGTGAAGCCTTAATTGTGTCAGCACCCATATACCCAAATGCTTCAAGTCCTGGTGCATTATACCAAATATTTTTTACATACAGGCTTGAACTGATGTTTTTTATTTCTTCTGAGGTTAATATCGCATGAATTGAGTTTAAAGCCATGTAGTTATTCAATATCTTCTCCTTAGGAATTATAGCTATTGAATTATCATCTAGCTGATAAAATTCAATAATTACGTCAATGCCCGATGCGCCGGCCAAAGTCTTTTCTCTCGTTATTTTATCCATCTTATCATAATTTGGATTTTGACCGAGAGCTGGGGCTATTCCTCCTATTATTAAGGATATTATTAACAGTACCTCTAGTATTTTTTTCATATAAATCCTCCCATATTAGGATTTGATAATAAATTTATCTATATATTTATAAAATTATTCCTTAATTATTAAAAATATATTAATAAATAATAATATTTGGTAATTAATTATCAATTACAGATGAATCAAAACATTTAAAATAATAGCTTCTAATAGATTTTATGGACACTCTTACTATTTTGAAAATCGCCATTGGTACCGTCGTTCTTTTTCATGCTTCTTACGTTGATATCAAAAAAAGAGAGATAGAAGAGTGGCACTGGGTTTTCTTAGCAGTAGTTGGGTTTATCCATGCAATATACCTTTCAATTTCATTTGAATCTTTTAGACCCATACTATTTACAGGTGTCGTTTTCTTACTTATGTTTGGGCTTGCTCTGCTATTGTTTTACTTGGGATTATTTGGAGGAGGGGATGGAAAGATCCTTATGGGGCTTGGCGCACTATTGCCTTCACTTTCTGGAAAAGAATATGCCTTTGGACTCTTTCCAGTATCTGTATTTGACAATGCACTCATAATGAGTATTTTGCTACCGATAGGAATTCTATCATATAACATAATCAAGAAAGACTCCCCAAAGGAGTATGAATCTGGAAAATTCAAAAAAATACTTGCAATGATGGTGGGATACAGATTGGAAACAGCTAAGCTTTCAGACAAGTTTTATCCATTGGAAGAATTTAAAGATGGAAAAAGGTCCATAAGGTTATTCATAGGCGATCTGGATTTTGATGTGGCTGAATATAAAGAAGAACTCACAAAAAAAGGAATAAAAAACCTGTGGGCAACTCCCGGGCTTCCTTTCGTTGTTCCTATAACAATAGGATATCTTCTAGCAGTATTTTTTGGAGATATAATGCTTAGGATAGTGATGATTTTTATTTAATTAGTCAATAAAAATAAATTTTAATGATTAAAAAATATCAAATGAAAAATGGAGCAAACAGCACTCGAATTTATCAATTCTAGGTATAAGAAATAAAAATAAAGTTGCACATAATTATTTAAATATGATTAGCTTAAATACAAATAACTTTCTAGGTGGTTAAGATGGATATTGCAATTACAAAAATGAGGTCCAAAGGACGTATTGACATACCTGAAGATATGAGAGATGACATCAAAGAAGGCGAAAAACTAGTTATTATAAAAAATAAAGATCAAATAATACTTAAAAAAGCTGAAGCTATTAGCAAGAACTTAGAAGAAGATTTAATTTTTGCAAAAAGAACTGAAGAAGCATTAAAAAAATACGAGAAAGGAAAATTTATAGAAATGGATTTTGAGGAATTTATGGAAGAAGCTAAAACATGGTAAAAATAAGTTTTGACCCATCTTTTAAGATAATTTTCTCTAAAATAAAAGATAAATCTCTAAAAACTAGAATCCTAAAACAAATATCTAAAATTAAAGATAATCCTGAAATTGGAAACCTATGAAATACGTAAGAAAAGGAACAAGAGAAGTTTATATCCCACCATACAGACTTTCTTACGTTTTTGATAAAAATAAAGACATAGTAGTAATCTTAGATATCTACCACAAAGATGAACAATAAGCGCCTCTTTCTAATAGATATCTAAACTAAATCATACATGACTTGGCATGCGTCACACTTGTAGACAATTTCTCTTTTTCCTCTGTCTGTGACTTCAGTTCTAATTAGTGGTCTACCACACCTTTCGCAATTGTAACCTTCTCTCCTCACACGAAGTGATGGGATCTGTGGCCTTGGTGCAGGCATGTATGGATCATAATAAGGCTCATAAGGTCTAACAGGTCTTTCCATTGGGAGATATGTTTCAGGCACATACCTTTCTTCAGGGTAGTATCTCTTTTCATAGTATTCCCTCTCTCTTGGCTTTGGCCTTTCAAATTTAGGCATCTTAACACCATCTTCTGTAAGGGCACTCCCCAAAACAGCACCTAAGAATATTGGATAAATATAAAGGACAGCCGTTATCAGCATGAAAAGCTTTGTTCCAGAAGGCAAAGGATATGGGATCCTTCTAACAATTGCAGGCTCAAGAAAATCCCCAATTATAAACGATATCACGAGAAACAGGATAAACACAATCAAGGAACACAAAGAAAATGCCGCTATAGCATTTTTAACACTCCTCGATTTTTTCCCCCCAACGATTCCTGAAACTATCGGCCCTAAGACTGGCGCCCAAATCATAAGGATTGTCAATAGAACCATCCAAAGCGATGACTTTAGTATAGTTTCAATGTTATCGTCTGACATCATTGATAATTGATTATTCCTATTTATAAGTTTTTCCTATCAAAAACGTTATGTACTATTATTATACAGTGGTCGGCATGGAGTACCATAGGAGATATTGAAACTCGTTTCGCATCTTTAAGTAAAGACTCATCTTCAGAAGACAATCCCAGATGATCCCCTAAAACAAATACAATTTTCTCTGATTGGATACTAATTTTTTCTATGTCCTCGCCATCTTCATGGAGATAAATTATCTCGCCGCCAACTTCATCTAGTACTTGGGAAAAACTCTTTCTTGATACAAAAATCCCAGGAGTTGATTCAGTTTCTTTTTCAGACTGCTTTTCCAACGCCTTTTTTATAAGCCCCCCTATGCAGCGCTCATCAGGACTTAGATATTTTAATTCGTTGCCAATAAATCTCAAAGTAACTGGTGGATTTGGCTCTCCTTCAAGCACCACAATAAACTCTGTATCCCTCCTTAGATCATGGGATAAAAAGAATGCAGAGTTTACACATCTGGCCACAATATCCATCCGGCCTCCGTCTCCAGGCAGGTCATTTAATGAAAAATCATTTGAAGTTTTGGCCTTCGATGCTTTTAAGATGAATATTTTCTTCATAAAAATCAAAAGATTTATTAACAATTTAAGATTATCCAATACATATGGACAGTCTTGATATAAGCATATTAAAGATTCTAAATCAGGACGCAAGAACAAGCTTTTCTGAGATAGCGAGAAGGCTTGGCCATTCAATTACTACCATCTCGTTAAGGGTCAAGGCCATGGAAGATGAGGGGATAATAAAAAAATACATCCCTGTTCTGGACTCTGAAAAATGCGGCTATGACTTTACTGCCGTTATCCATCTTATCATTTCTAAAGGAAAGTTAAAAGAGGTTGAGGATAAAATTAAGGATGAAAATAATGTTGTTGCTGTTTATGACGTTACCGGGAGTCACGATGCCATTATAATTGGAAGATTTAGGAGCCCACTTCATCTTGAGAAATTTACAAAGTGGATTCAATCACTTGACTATGTCGAGAGCGTTTCTACATCAATTGTCTTAAACATTGTCAAGGAAGATATGGAGGTAAAGTTTGACTAGCGAACTTTCTGGAAAGCTTTCCAATTGGATAAAAGAAGAAGTTGTTTCTGGCGGCGGTAAAGGCGTTGTATTTGGCCTTAGCGGCGGGATAGACTCAACTGTGACCGCTTATCTCTGTAAAGCCGCCTTCCCAGAAAATTCTCTCGGCTTAATTATACCATGCCATAGTAACAAAGCGGATATCGATGATGCCAAATCTGTTGCAAAGGAAATTGGATTGAAATACGAAACTATTGACCTTGACAGAGTCTACAATATCTTTTTGGAATCCCTTGGCCATATGAGAGATGATAGAGACCTAGCTTTAGCTAACATGAAACCAAGACTTAGGATGGTAACTCTTTATTATTACGCTAATAAATTAAATTATTTTGTCATCGGAACAGGAAATAAAAGTGAAATTACTCTTGGCTACTTCACAAAATATGGCGATGGAGGATGTGATCTATTGCCTTTAGGAAATCTAACAAAGAGGAATGTCTATTCCCTTGCTAAATCTTTGAAAGTTTCAGATAGGATTATTTCAAAGCCACCTTCTGCTGGACTATGGAAAGGCCAAACAGATGAAGGAGAGCTTGGCATAACGTATCAGGAGATTGACAATTACATAGAAGGAAAGACAGTAAGTGAAAGTGTCAAAGCTAAGATTGAAGAGCTTATGAAAAAAAGTGAGCATAAAAGAAACATGCCTAGGATACCGGGTTTCTAGATACTATATAGATTATTGTGAATAGAATTTTAAATAAAGTTTATATTAGACAATAAAGATTTAATGCTATAAAACCCAAATTTAGTGATCATATGGAAAATCTTAAGCAAAAAATCAAAAACAAAAAAGCAGTAATTTCAATAATTGGCCTTGGATATGTGGGACTTCCTACTGCAGTCTATTTTGCGGAAAAGGGTTTCAAAGTATACGGTGTGGACAAAGTTGTAAGGATTGTAAACGGCCTAAATAAAGGGGTATCTCATCTAAACGAGCTTGGGCTTGATGAAAGAATAAAAGAAGTTGTTAATCAAAATAGATTCTACTGTACAAATGATACTGTTGAAGCTGTAAGTAATAGTGACATTGTTTTAATTATAGTACCCACCCCGATTACCAAGGACAAGGAACCAGATCTATCATATGTTGTTTCGGCAGCCGAAGATATTTCCAAATCATTAAAAAAAGGACAACTTATTGTATTGGAATCAACAGTATACCCTGGAGTAACAGATGATATTGTTAAGCCAATACTTGAATCCTCTGGGCTTAAAGCAGGGATCGATTTTGGTCTGGCATACTGTCCTGAAAGATACAATCCCGGTGATACAAAGCATACAATCGATAATGTTAATAGAGTTGTAGGAGGAATAACTAAAGAATGGGCTGAAGTAACAAAGGATGTATATTCTTACGTTATCAAAGCTCGAATCGATACAGTGAGTGACATCAAAACTGCAGAAGCGGCAAAAGTTATTGAGAATATACAGAGGGATTTAAATATTGCTTTAATGAATGAACTTGCTCTGATTTTCGAAAGAATGGGTATAGACGTAATTGAAGTTATTAAAGCTGCAAGCACTAAATGGAACTTTAATGTATATTATCCCGGTGCAGGTGTTGGTGGGCATTGTCTGCCTGTTGATCCTTATTATCTTGTTTCAAAAGCAAGAGAGTTTGGATACCATTCAAAAGTAATTACTGCCGGACGTGAAATAAACGATCATATGCCTTACCATATTTTTGAATTACTAAGGGATGCCTTAAATGAAATGGAAAAATCAGTTAAGAATTCAAAGATATCTGTTTTAGGCTTTTCTTATAAAGAAAATGTTGGCGATGTCAGAGAAACTCCAGTTGAACATTTCTTAAATGAGCTTGTTAAAAGAGGGGCGATTGTAACTGTAGTTGACCCCTATGTCGATGAGAATTACATCAAATCATTTGGCGTTAATTATGCTAAGGACGTATATAGCTCTTTAGAAGGTGCAGATGCCTTG
>LNGD01000066.1 GCA_001587675.1 Candidatus Methanofastidiosum methylothiophilum | reverse complement strand
GACGCAGCAATGTCACCAAGTCCAAATAGAGCAAATTCTATCGCCAACAAAATAGTTGATTTCCCAAATCCTATATCGCCTGAAAGAAGGAAAGACCCTTCAGGAAAATCAATTTTTTGATGCTGATAGCTCCTTATGTTTAACATTTCAAGAGAGATTATTTTCATCTAATCCATCCAAAAGTTTTAGTTTGCGCAGATATTCAATAGAATCTCTAATAATATTATTATTATAATCGTCCTTTTTTTCTCCTTCTTTCTTTTCTTTAGAAAGTATTTCCATTAAGTTTTTAACAAAATATATAGTTTCTGTTGGACATCCTTTAAGAGAAACCTGGTCTTTATGCCGGGAAATTATATCTTCCTCTAATTTATCCTTAGTAAAAGAAACATTCTTTATCTCTTTGAATTCTTTGAAAACAAGACCTCTTGTATCTCTTTTAACGAGTCTTGCACCTTTATTTTCGATTAATTCATTTATCTTCTTGAAATTTAAAGAGGATATATTTCCCTCAAGTTTACCTTTGAATTTTGTTATCACGATACTATTTGTAAAATCTTTTTTTGATATATCGTTCTTAATATTTTCTTCAATCGAAAAAGAGGTCAGACCATCAACATTTATCTCCAAAACTATTACTGGAGCTATCTTAACTGGAACGTATTTTTTAGATATAACACCATTATCAAATTCGACGATGTAAAATCCACCGCCTTTAAAAATTAAAAGTTCATCTATATTATTAGCGAATAGTGCTCCAGGGAAAACTACATTTTTATAGTTATCAAGTTCAAATTCACCTTTCTCATGTATGTGGCCACCTGCATAATAAAAAAATCCTTTGGGTAGGTAAGATATTGGCATTGCTTCTATATGGGCTAATGAACTTGGTTTTAATTCTTGAATTGCTGAATGGAACATGAATATTTTTTTATCGTCGTTTTGCTCCAAGAAAGATCTATCTAAAACATCATATGTAGCTTTCTCAAGACTACCTCGTATTCCTGAGACTCCATAAATTAAGGTCCCAGTTTTAGGGTCTTTTACTCCCCTTAATCTTAACTTACCATCTACTTCATCTGCAGAAGTTACTTTTTTTAGTAAACCAGCTTCCTGAAAAACTTTTAAAATAGTTCTCCCAGTAGGTGAAAAATCATGAGATCCTTCAATTACATAAACGCCAATATTATTCTCTTTTAATTGATAAAGTTTTTTTGCCGCGCTTGCCATTACTTCTATCGTAGGGTTTGAAGAGTCAAATAAATCTCCTGAGATAAGAATGAAATCCACATTTTCATTAATGGAAATATCAACTGCTTTTTCAAATGATTTTATACCTATTTCCCTTAGAGTGTCTTCTCTCCACCCCCCTAGATGTAAATCTGCCATATGAGAGAATTTCAATCTAAGTCAACTCCCCGAGGGATAGTTTTTTCTTTAGTAAAAGAACTTTTTGAGAGTAATATATTTTCGAAAAGTGGCACCTTAAGAGGTATCGCTAATTTAGAGAAAGTAGATGTCAAAAGAGCTTCACCTATGTCAAGACACGCTATATTCCTAGATTCTTCAGATATGTCTTGAGGTGCACTTTCAATTAAAGCATTTCTCTCATTTGCCATCTCTGTTCCCATGATAATCTTTGTATTCATGTTAGCTAGGATCTCCTTTGGAATTAGGCTCGGAAGCTGGGTAATCGCTACAAGACCAACTCTAAATTTTCTTCCTTCCCTAGCGATTGTACCAAATATATTTGGTCCTTTGTCAAGAACTTCCTTTCCAAGTACTCTTGGTGCTTCCTCTATTATAATACTAATACATGGTTTATCTAAAAGAAGTCCTTTTGAACTCAGATCTTTATATCTAGAAAAGATGCCTTCGGAGAAGATACTTCCAATCAATAGTTCAACTTCACCCCCAAGTTTTGAAGTGTCAATAATCACTGTTTTTCCACTTTGAAGATAATCAACTACATTTTGGATAGTAGTTATCCCATTATTATTAGAGAATAAATTGCCTCTAAAATTGATATTCCCGCCATCGTAAGAAATTCCAAATATATTGTTAAACTTCCTTTTCAGTACATCAAGTGTCTGAGCAGAAACTCCTTCTTCACGTTCGGACATTACAATATTCTCAATCCATTTATCTTTATCCCGATAATAGAATAAGTATATACATTCTAATTGAGCATCCGTTAATGTTACTATTCCATTTAGGTGCCATGGTTTTATTGTTTTAATATCAAAAACTAAGGTGTTTGAACCCGGTGTAGGACTGGTTGTATAATAGATTAATTTATTCTTTGCATTAGGATGATCCTTAAGGCCTTTTTTTGTTCGACCGTAATATTCATCATGAGGATCAATAATTAACAATCCTGCATAACTTTCACTTAGCAAATTATAAGTTAAAACTTTAACTAGATTTGATTTCCCTTTTCCAGTTGAAGCAGATATCAATAAATGATGGGTAATAACGTCATCACCTCTAAGAAAAACATCTATGTCTAATACTCTTGAGCCACTTCTAATTTTACCAAAATAGATGGGCCTATCGGGTTTTTCAAGAAATTTGAGGTCTTCTTCTTTTATTCTTTCTATTGCAGAAAAGAACTTTGGAAGTCTCTTAGGTAAATGATATCTAGTGGGATTTACAAAAAGAATTGGTTTAAGGCTAACAAGGATAAAATTTGATATTTCGCTGGCTAAAAAGGATAAATTAGATTCTTCCTCTAATTTTAATCCTGCCGCAAGACTTCTTATTCTCTCGGGAATCTGAGATCCATAGGATATGTCAAAGATTTGCATTATGAAGTAACCGCCATCCTCTCTAGTAACAAGTAATTCTCCAAGTTCTAGATCTACACCTGTTTTTTGCCTTATTATTAACCCACTAAAATCTCCAGATACGATTTTTCCTACAATATCCATAATATCCTCTCCTAACCCCATTGTAAAGAATCTAGAATATCGTGAGCATCTTCTACACTAATATTATCATTAATATACTTTAGAATACTTTCGTCATCACATTGTGACATAAATAAAGCCTTATGTGTTTCCATTTCATCAGATCTTACCCTTGCAATATAGTCAGCATCAACTAGCCCAAAAGGATAACCAGGAAATCTTAAGTCAATAGAATTTGAAGCAATTAATCCCAGTATCTCTTTTACTCCATTTTCTCCTAAAATTTTTGATTTATTTTTTTCTATCTCAAATCTAAAAATATATTTAGAGGAAGGATGAAATTTAACAAAATACATCTCAGCTTTATGGTCAGAATGATTTATGTCCGCTATAGGATGATAATACCACATATCATTTGGATAAATTTTATTTCCAATTAATTTAATTGTGTAAGTTAAGGATCTTCCCTTTGTAGTATATAGTTTGGACCTTTTTGCAACTCCACAAAAAGTGACTTGTTTCTTTTCAGCGGCAGCATATGCTTTATCCGAATACTTAGATTCGCCCTTAATTGCAGTTTGAAGTGACCCATCTCTTACAATAATATCTCCTTCTTCGAGTTCTTCATCAATTATTATTTCAGAAATCTTCCATTCAAGAAATCTTCTTGCAATACCACAAACAGAACTTAATTCCGCTCTAAAAATCTGGCTTGAGATGCTAGGGTCATGAGAATCTATTGTCATATCCTCTTCATTTAGCGAAATATTGGTATTTTTATTAAATGGGAAAAGTCTGTAATTAAAATCGATATCTTTTCCTTTACTCTTTGCCTTGCCAAAAACATAAAACTCATATTTTTGAGGTATTTTTCTTGGGGCCAATATTTTGTTATTTCTAAAAAGATTAAAGTAAATCCTAACTAAACCAAGATAAAATGTAGGTGAAGAAAATAATTCAATATTTCCTCCGTCAATGAAACATACTTTAGAGTTGTTATCAAAAAGAGAAAATTTATTGACATTTTTTTCAGATAAAGGATAAGGATCATATCTTTTATCACTAAAGTGAGGTTCCTCCCCAACTAAGATATCTCTTGAATAATTTTCTTCATTCTTAATTAAGTTGATGATATCCCTAATTATATCTATATTCATCTTGTTTTAAAAATGAAAATTGAATATAAAAAACTATCTTCTAAAATTATTCTTTAAATTCTAACTTAATCCCACCTACTGCACGAGAAAGAATATTATAAAACCCACTTAATAATAATCCTAAAATGGCACCAAAAATTGCATAAGCGATAGGGAATAGGATTATAGCGCTTAATCCAACTATTGAGCCCATATTTTCAGGCATAGTTTGGTACATTGTTGGATATATAGAAGTCCCAAATGCTCCGATGACTACATACATTATTGCAAATATTATCCCTAAAATAAGTCCACCGATTAGACCCATAAAGAAAAAGATTTTTGTTACGGAACCGATATCAAATTTTAATATTTCCTTTTTCATTTAATCACAGAATAGGGTAATAACTTTAAGAATAAATATTTTTCGTAATTAAAAATTAAGATAAAAATAATTACAGATAATACTTCATCTCTAAAGAATTTTCAACAAATCCGCATGCCTTGTAGAATTTTTTTGTCATTGGATCCCCGCCCTCAATTGAAACTGTTATATACTTGCATTTAACTCTCTTCCCATAATTTATAGCTGCCTCAAGTAATCCTGCACCTACACCCTTGCCTTTGTATTCGTCTTTTATTACAATGTCCTCAATGTGGCATACATTATAGCTGTAAAACAATATGGGTTTAATGAAAAGAGACAGAAAGCCACAGATTTCTACGCTGTCCAATAAATTCTCTTCTGCAACGAATATTTTTATATTTGGATTTTTGATATACTCTGTAAGTATTTTATTAAAATTAGCAATTTCATCGGGAGACTTAAGAGGTACATTATGTAAACTCTCAATAAGATCATATATATTATATCTGTCTCTAAACGAAGCTTCTCTCACCCTCAACAAATTCACCTTATCAAATTTAATACATAAAGTATATAAAATTAATTTATACTTTACCTCTCTATTTAAATATTAATCTGTTTCTTTTTCAGTGTTAAAGTTAGTCATTCTATTTCTTGCCTCGGATTTCATGTTTTTAAATTTTGGTAGATTATAAGAGGTTACAATACCTGCAAAAACTAAGACAAACCAAAAGGATATTACTCTATCAAGAATTGTAGCGGTCACAGCAACGTTTTTTCCTACCTTTAAAGATGCGTATAATACTGACATCGTGACTTCAACGATTCCAATGCCTCCAGGCAAGAAAGGAATTAGGCCCATGAGAAGACTTACTGTAGTCACAAGAGCAACAAAAACAGGATTTAAAGGTTTACCTAATGCCAAGAAAACAAAATAGGTTCTTAATAGCCAACATGCCCACATTACCATTGAAGCTCCAATCGACTTATACAGATTATTTTTGCTTTTTAGGATTAACTGAAACTGACTATGAAAGTTTTCAACCATTGATAATGCTAGATCTTCGTATTTTTTTATTCTCTTAGAAAACTTTCCAATTATTGTTAAAATGTTGAAAACAAATTTTTCACCCGCGTTTTTATTGAAACAAATATATGATGCTACCAAGAGTACTGCTATATAAGCAACAATTATGAATGAAAGAATAACAATTACACTCCATCGAACCGTAAAGAAAAGATTGACATACATCACCGAGAGTATAGCAAGAACAAAAAAAGGCAGAGATTCTATAATTCTATCTACCGTAACAGTGGCAAACACTGTTTCTATTGGACTAAGTTCTTCTTCTTTAGAAATTATGAATGTTTTCATTGGTTCCCCACCGGTCCTAGCGCCAGGGGTAATATTGTTAAAGAAAATACCCACCATAGTCGCTATAAAAACATTTTTCATCGATATATTTGGTTTTAAGGACTCAAGAATAGGTTTCCATTTATAAGATTCAAAAAATAAGTTTATTATTTGAAAGAACAAAGCTAGACCTAGGTAAAATGGATCAGAACTTTTAATTAGGGCTATAAATTCACTGTATCCTACAAATTGGATAAATAATAGAGTTAAGGCTATTCCAGCTCCAAAAGGAAGAACGGCTTTATACTTTACCATCCTTTTTTCCCTCCAATTTAATCATCTTATCTACTTGTTTTAGCATTCTATCTATAATTGAATTTTTTGTTTCAAGTTCGTTCCCTAAGAGATAATATTTAATGAAAACTAATACGATTCCAATTGCTATTGGTCCAACAAAAATTCCAACTGCTCCAAATGCTAAAAGCCCTCCAAAGAATCCAAATAAAAAGACCATCGGATGTAATCTAGCATGATTTCCTGCAAGTTTTGGTTTTATATAAAGCTCAGGAATTAAAGTAACAAATATTTGGCCTATAATAAAAACTAATATCCCTGTCATCACTTGCCCGTTAATAATGTAAACAACTGCTAATCCAGTAAAAAGCATCCACGGACCTAATATGGGTGCGAAATCCATGAAACCTGAAATAATACCTAAAAGTACAGGATAGGGTATTCCAAGAATTATAAATATTATAAAACTTAAAATTGAAGTAAAGATAGCTTTTAGAATATTTACAAGTATGATGCTTTCAAAAACAAGGTCAATTCCACGCAGAAGAGAGTATATTGTTTTTTTCTTATTCTCGGGCAATAAATCGACAAATGTATCTCTTATAGTTATTCCCTCTTTAACTAAATAAAAAGCAAGTATTGAAGCAAGTAAAAGTTTCATTGCATATTCTGGGATATGAATTGTAATGTTAATGATTTCTTCTGATAAATAACTAACTAATTCGTTCAATTTATGAGAAAGTATGTTAGATATTTTATCTAAATAAGAAGAGGATTCTATATTGAAATAATTAAGTATAGACATAGTTATTTTTTCTGAGAAAGAATCAAGATCATTATAAACCAAGATTAACTTTTCAAAGATTTTTTCTTTTGTAAAATAATTTAAAATAGCAATTACAATATAAAAAAACAATAAAAAGGCTGGAACAATAACAGCTATTCCTGACAATATTACTGCATAAGTTTTATTCATGAATTTTTTTAGGACTGTATTAATAGGCCTCATTAAGTATACCAAGATAAATGTTACAAGCAGCGCATCAATAAGAGGAAACAAAGTAAGTGCTGCTATTAAAAGAAAGAATATAAATATCGAAGCTATTGCAATTCTATATTCAGTTTCTTCCATTTTACCATCTTCATTTAAGAGATAGAATACTCTTTGATATATAAGTTTAAAGGACAAGAAGCTCTTTTTTCTCAATTATTATATCGGCAATTCGTTTAGAAACTTTATCGTCCCATAAGGCAGGTTTTGGATATATAATTTTTTGATTGGGAACATTTCTTATAGCTTTAATCAGTTTATCCCCATCAGTGCCTACTAGGACATTTGCGCCATTCTTTAATGTTACTATTCTTTCTGTATTCTCTCTAAGAGTTATACAAGGTATATCCAGCATTAATGCTTCTTCTTGGATACCCCCAGAGTCAGTTATGATAAATTTTGAATTTGACATTAGTTCTAAGAAATCAAGATAGCCTAAAGGTTCAATTATTTGAATATTATTGCCTAATTTATTCAAATACCCTATATCGTTCAACACTTTTCTAGTTCTTGGGTGGAGTGGAACAATTATTTTGTAATCAACTTTTTTTAAGCTTTCAAAAATTTCAATGAGTTTTTGAGCCTCAGAAGTGTTCTCTGCCCGATGAATTGTCATTACTCCATAAGTATCCTTTTCAATTGACATATTATGCAATATTTTTGAATCTTTTGATTTCCCAAGATGAGATATTAATGTTTCTACCATTATGTTTCCTACAAAAAATATTCTATTCTTATCTACACCTTCAGATATAAGATTCTCCACAGCATCTTCGGTAGGGGCAAACAATATTTGAGATATTCTATCGACTAACACCCTATTTATCTCTTCAGGCATCCTCATATCAAAAGATCTATATCCTGCTTCAACATGAGCTACAGGGATCTGTATTTTAATTGAAGATATTGCGCCGGCGAGGGTTGAATTAACATCGCCAACTACTAAAGTTAGATCAGGTTTTTCTTCAATTAGAACATCTTCTATCCTGGACATCATTGCTCCAGTCTGAACGCCATGAGTTGCGGAACCAATTCCAAGAAAGACATCAGGTTTTGGAAGCTCCAAATCCTCAAAGAATATCTTGCTCATGTTTTCATCGTAGTGTTGACCTGTATGAACAAGAACTTGTTCTATGTTTCTTAATTTAAATTCCTCATAGATAGGTTTTATTTTCATAAAATTGGGTCTTGCACCTACTATGGAAAGAATTTTCATAAAAAAAGAATAATAATCAACCTTTTAAAAGTTATGTTTTAATTCTTTCAAAATATGAAACGGTTTTAAGATTATTTCATCTAAACTTTTATATATTGTTTCATCATTAATTATAGTGTAAAAAATAATTAATAATAATAAGGAGGTATAATATGGCAAATGGCGATGGATTGAAAATATTATCTGCTTTCCTTGCGGTGCTGTTATTAGTATCAATAATGGGAAATTTCTTTTTCTTATACCGATCAATATCAGATACTGGTGGATATGGTAATCAGTACAATGCTTTACTTACGGAAAAATTGAGTCTCGACAATAAAATCTCTTTACTCGAATCTCAAATAGCGGATAAAA
>LNGD01000065.1 GCA_001587675.1 Candidatus Methanofastidiosum methylothiophilum | reverse complement strand
TTGTAACACACCAATATAATGTCATTTTAACAGATTTAATGCTATCAAAGAAAATGGGAATAAGCCAAGAAGAAGCAAGTTATTACTTTTTGATAAGTAGAATTTTAGAAAGAATTGGGGATCATGCTTCAATTCTAGGAGAGAATGTATTAAAAGCTATAGGTAAACTTAATCCAGAAATACTTAAAGAATTAGAATCTGCCAGCAATATGGCATTAGAAATATTTTATAAAAGTCTAGAATCTCATTTTAAGAGGAACATGAAAAAAGCAAACGAGAATATAGATGCCGTTGAAAAATTAGTGGAAAAATGCGAGCAGATAAATAACAAGGCATTAAATCTTGGAATTGAGGCTGTTCCCCTTGTTTACATGGTTGAAAGTATAAGAAGAACTGGAGAATATTCTGGAGATATATCAGAGCTGACAATTAATTATCTAATATTAAAAAATTAATAATTTTTATTTTAAATCTTTAATGAACTCTTTTAATTTATCTTCATAGCTCGTAATTAGTTCTTTTTCTCTAATGCCGAATTTTGATAAAGGTCTTATCCCGATAAATTCTTCCATATCTGTAAAAGTTTTTATTTTCCCAGAACCGCCATATGTACAAAATAATGCTACATTCTTAAACTTAGTTTTGTTTTGAGAAATATACGTTCTAACTGCTGGTGCCATTAAACCTGCCCAAATAGGAGTCCCAATAATTACAAGCTCATATTTTGAAGGGTCATATTTAATATCTTTAATCGTGGTTAATTTTTTTGATCTCGCATCCATGGCGGCACTAAACCATCCAAATAATCCTTTTCTATTTTTAATATCAACAATCTCTTCGATATCGGATTTCACTTTATTTGAAATATCTTCAGCAATCTTTTTTGTATTACCTGACCTAGAATAAAAAACAACAAGTGTTTTCATGTACATTAATTAATCAATTCATATATAATGCTTACGATAATTCAAATCGCCGCTAGACCTATAATGTAAATACAAAGGATATCTATATCTTAAATTAATTAAAGATTAATCTTATATATAGCTAATTAAAGTATTTTTCTGGGTAAATTATTTATACACCCTATTCCTTTTAAATATAAATGGAGGAGATATTTATAATAGAACCACAGATTAACTTTCCAGTTGAAGACAGAGATGACGAACAACCACTCTTCGTTCCTGAAGATGAATATGATGATGAAGAATAAATATTAATTAATCTTTTTTGATATTATTTAGATAGAAATCTCATTTTAATTGAAAAAATGTATAACTGAATTATATCTACCGAAAAGTATTTTAAGATTATAATCGTTATATGAAAATGGGGGACTTTTATTGTCAGACAAAAAGATGAGGATATTAATAGCAAAGCCGGGACTGGATGGACACGATAGAGGTGCAAAAGTTGTTGCTCGTGCATTAAGAGATGCTGGGATGGAGGTAATATACACTGGATTAAGACAAACGCCAGAAAGTATAGTAGAAACTGCATTGCAAGAAGATGTAGATGCAATAGGTCTAAGTGTTCTTTCAGGTGCTCACAATCATTTGTTCAAAAAAGTTATAGATCTTCTAAAAAAAGAAGGTGCTGAAGATATCCCTGTTTTTGGAGGGGGCATAATTCCTGAAGATGACATACCATACTTAAATGAAATTGGTGTTAAGAGGATATTTGGGCCAGGGACAAGTACAGAGAAAATAGTTTCGTTTATTAAAGAAATAACTAATAAATCATGAGGAATGGCCCCAATGAACTCCTTAGATGAATTAATAGAAAGTATGATTTCTGGGAATAGGAGGTCATTGGGTAAGATAATTACATTGATGGAAAATGATTCGTCTTCTTGTAGTTACATCATCCCAAAAATTCATAGTAAAACAGGTAAAGCTCATATTATTGGAATAACTGGACCTCCAGGCTCAGGTAAGAGCAGTGTGGTAGATAAACTTATTTCATATTACAGAAACGAGGGATTAAAAGTTGGTGTTGTTGCTATTGACCCCACAAGTCCTTTTACAGGGGGGGCTATCCTAGGTGACAGGATAAGAATGAAAAAACATTACACTGACAAAGAAGTTTTCATTAGAAGCATGGCTACTAGAGGAAGTCTAGGAGGTCTTTCTGAAGCTACAGGAAACGCTGTGAAAGCTCTTGATGCATTTGGGAAAGACATAATTATAATTGAAACAGTGGGGGCAGGGCAAATAGAAGTAGATATTGTTAAAGTTGCAGATACCGTTATTGTTATTTCTGTTCCTAGTATGGGAGATAGTGTCCAGACGATAAAAGCAGGTATTATGGAAATAGGAGATATCTTCGCTGTTAATAAAGCTGATATTGAAGGCGCTGAGAAGTGTATAATGGAAATTAAGATGATGTTAGACTTATCTGAGAAAAAGGAAGATTGGGTTCCTCCTATTGTAAAAACTTACGGGAATCTAGAAGATGGCGCTATCGAATTATATGAATCAATTAAGGAACATCATAATTATCTTATTAAATCAGGACATCATGAAAAGAAAAGAGTAATTAGAGAAAAAACTGAACTATTAAACATACTTCAAAATATGTTCTTTAAAAATCTATATAGTGTCATAAGTGAAATAGAAATTGAAGAGCTTGCAAGAATAATAGCCAAAAGAGAAAAAGATCCATACATGGTTATTCAAGAATTAATGCCAAAATTAAAAAATCTTATGTGAGGTTATGTGATGATAAAAAAGATAGATCATATAGGTATTGCGGTAAATAGTTTAGAAGAATCTTTGAAGTTTTATGAAGGCGCACTTGGTTTGAAAGTTGAAAATATTGAAGAAGTGTCTGAGCAGAAGGTAAAAGTTTGTTTCCTAAACATAGGAGGAGTTCATTTTGAGCTTTTGGAGCCTACTTCTCCAGACAGCACAGTTGCAAAATCCATAGAGAAACGAGGAGAAGGAATACACCATATTGCAGTATTAGTAGAAAATATAGACGAAGCTATAAAGACTATGAAAGAAAAAGAAATAAAGTTAATTGATGAAATTCCAAGAAAAGGTGCCGGCGGCTCTAAAATGGCTTTTGTGCATCCAAAAAGCACCCATGGGATATTACTAGAATTATATGAGAAGTAGCTTTAAAAATAAAAAGATATATATACTCGCAATCGGCAATTTGTTATATTAAGATGTTAGGAGGAGTCAAAATGGCCCTTTTTGGTGGTAGTAGCGAAAAAGATGAAAAAATAAATATACTTACTCAGAATCTTGAAGAAATTGAAAAAGAAAACAGGGCATTAAAGATGCAGCTTAAGGTTTACGAAGAAGAATATGAAAATATTGAGATCATCAAAGAAAAATTTGAAAAAATTACCAGAGAAAATCAAGACTTTATGGAAAAACTAAAGGAAGCTGAAAATAAGTACAAGGAAGTAGAAGAAAGAACTCATGACATTATTAAAGAGATAAGTGAAGAAAGAGACAAATACAAAAACGAACTAAACAATGAGAGATCAAAGGAAATAATAGAACTAAGACAAAAAGAGGAGCTAATCGAAGATGTACAAAGGGAACTTGAAAGAATTAAATCAATAAACGAAGAACTAAACAGACAAATGGAAGAAGCAGAAAAAGGTAAAGTAATAGTTTTGGACGCATTCGAAAAAGATATAGAAATAAGTGAAGGTGTCATTGTAAAGGGTGGATTAAAAACAAAAGAAAATGTTAAAATTGAAAACGATGCCCTTGTAAAAGGTGACATTATTGCTGGAAGGAATGTCACCCTGGGCGATAGGACAACTGTCCAAGGTGCTGTTAAATGCGATGGAACTCTTATTATGGGAGAAGAAGCAGAAATCAGGGAAGAAATTTATGCTGGAAATGCGTTCATATCAAATGGCAGTGTTATACCAGTTTCAATTAAAACTACAAGGGACGTCAAAGGTGGAGAACGTATAAAGATCAGTGGGGAGTTCTTCGCAGGAGGAGATGTTTTCCTTGGACCTGAAGCAGTTATAAAAACAAAAATTGAAGCTGGCGGTAATGTCACAATTGGAGATAATAGTAAAATAATGAAGGACATCGTGAGTGATGGGGATGTCATTATAGGTGCTAACTGCGATGCAAAGGTCATAACTGCAAAAGGCAGTGTAACAATTGGTCACAATTCCAAAGTAAACAAGATTTTCTCAGATAAATCAGTCCAATTGCTAGATGGCGTCCATATTAGCGAAGGAATTGAATACAGAGGAACTATAAAAATCGGTGGAGACGTAACTCTAGAAGGAACAATAAGAACAAAAGATAAAGGAGAATTAATTTAATAAAAATTTTATTTATATATTTCTCTTCTACTATAATAAACTGCAATACCTGCTATCACTAGCCCCAATATTAATCCAGCCAGGAAATATCCAACATAGTTGTAAGATGAAGGATTTACCAAAGTTGGAGTTTTTTCAATTTGTATTTCTTGATTGGTGATTTCATTTTCTACGGGTTCTAGAAATCTAAGAGCAAGAGCTACACCTTTCGAATATTTATAGAGAATTATTGAGGCTATTTTATCAGAGTTTTCAAAGGTTGAAGCATACTCAAAGTAGCTTTCGGCCATTAATGGTTCGCTGCCATTCTTTCTTGCCAAATAAATTGCACCCATTGCTTGTTCTTTTGCTCTTTCAAGTCTTTGTTTTATCACATCTTCCCCTGAAGACCATACCTCAATTGAAACACTTGATCTTACCTTACTGTCAATGGCATCAAAAATTGCAGCTGCATATTTTCCCTTTTCATATTCTCTCTCTGCAGTTTGAAGCAATTCTGCACTCTGGTCAAGCAATGTGTTTTTGCCAATAAGTGTCTGAGCATATACTAAGCTCAATCTTGCATCTTCGATCCTCTGATCCGCATTGTATTTTATCTGTGATTCATCAATTAATCCTTCGCCATTAGAATTTTCTTTACTTACTTCCATCCATAATTTGGATGTTTTTGCTCTTTCTATTGCAAAGTTAGCATAATAAACAGCATCAAAATATTTTTGGTTGTAGTAATTTTTCCAAGCGTCGGCAATAAGAGTCTCAGCTTCTATTGCTCTTTTTTCTGAAGCTGCCAAGCATTCAAATGAAGTAATTCCCCTTACATTCTCAGATTCTATTGCTATAAGCTCATTTGCCTCATCAAGCTCTTTTTGAGCCGATTCTATCTTATTTTTTACAATTGTCGAATCCTTTTTAATAATTAGATCTATTGAATCGCTAATGTAATTGAGCTGGATCTTTGCATTGAAAATATTACTCATAGCGCTGTAATATCGTTTTTCAGTAAGATTCTTTTTACCTGTATCAATGTTTGAGTTTGCCCGATTCAAAAATTCAGTTAAGGCTTGATAATCTCTAAATCCAATACTCTCAGATTTAAGTTTTTGATTTACTGTGTTTGATAGCTTTTCCACTGCTACATACTCAGATAATGCACGGTCTTTAATAAAATCAGTATTAACTGCTACTTTGGCAGGAGGTTTGTCTTCTTTTATTCTATATCCTGTAAAATACCAAAGTGCATCTATTGCATCATCAACTTCTAGTACAGTAATCCCCCAATGACTACTTGCATATTCAACAACGTTGACAGTTTCAACGTTAGTTCCATCCACAGTTTGTATGACAGATTGCCCGCTTGGAATAAGAAAAGTTTTTATTCCTTTTTCATTTGCCCCCATTATTTTCTCTAGAATTCCACCTACTGGCCCAACTGTTCCATCAGGATTAATCATTCCTGTCATCATAACATTTGGGTCAATGTCGAGCCCTCTTATGGATGCGATAGTTGCAATAGTGAGAGCTGCACCTGCTGAAGGCCCTCCAATTACTGGTGAATCGGCCCTAATTGTATAAAAGAAATCATATTTTGAATGGGAAACTTTCAATATATCTGCTGCAACGTCTGATGCAAATCGACATGATGCCTGCGTATCCAGTTCTGAAAGAGGCCATGTATCCACAAACACCCTTCCAGTACCAGGTTTGACTAGAACTGTAGCGTCAAAAACAGACCCTTCAAGCCCGCCTTCGGCAGTTCTTTTAACAGCGGGAACTTTAATTGTGATAGACTTTCCTTCTTCTTGGGATAAAATAACTGGAATTAAACCAGTAACTAATATCGTAAGCAATAAAATTGCTAATATTTTCCTATTCATTAAAACACCTAAATGTTTTCTAAAAGTTTCTGGATTTTGCTGTAAGATGCTTCAAGTTTTTTCCAAGCATTATCCATATCAGCTTTTCCAATGTTTGGATTTTGGATGTTATCAAAATAATATCTTGTTAAATCCCTATACATCTGACTCATTTTGAAGTATTCGTGAGCCTTTGCATCTTCTAAACTGTGGGCAAGATTGTCTATTTCAATTATAAAATCAGCCCAAGTATTAATTTTCTTTCTTTCAGAAGTCTTTGGAATTTCTATACCTATGTCTGACAGATGCTTTAGAGGTACATCATAATTTTGTGTCTTGACTTCCTCTTTAGATGCAGGTTCTTTTTGTTTTGCAAATATAGGAGTCTTTTCTTTTGTTTTAACATCGGGGATACCGGACTTTTTTTGTTTCTTTTTAGATACCATCCTTACCAAAAAAATAAGTGCTATAAGTAAGACTATCAAAACTGAAAATATTATCATCCAATACTGAGAAATGAGAGTTTCAATAGAAGCCATTAATCAATCATATATGAAATTACTTATAACTTTTTCCATAAAACTAATATACTTGTTTTACATATTGAATAAGGGCATAAAAGATAAGATGCCCCAGAGTGGCGAGAAAATGAAGATACAAAAAGAGATTGGATTGGCTTCAATCTTAATTGTGCTTCTTATAGCTACTTCATGTTTGGGTAGTACAAAAGATAAACTAGAATACCCAGGCACATCAGTTGATGCTATAGCTGTTTGGCAATATTATGTAGAAGACCCTGTAAGGGGAAACGATTGGGATACTTATTATTCTTTATGGGACGATGACAAAAGAAGATGGTGGACACCTAACGGTGTACCAGTATGGTATGTGTCCCAACAAATTGGAAATGATTACGACCCAAATGTTGAATTTGGGCCGTCAAAAAAAGCAATTTCAATATGGTCAAATCAGAAGACAGGCGATATTTACTATTCAATCTGGAATACAGATATGCTTTCTTGGACAGAGGAGAAATCTATAAGCCAACTTGAAGGTTTAGATATGGATCCAGATATTGCGTATAACTGGGACGGATTTGCGATTGCCGTTTGGGTTCATATGGACAGTGAAAATAGAAGAGTTATTTATTACTCGACATTTGATGGAAACTCATGGAGTGAAGCATTACCTTTAGTAAATAATTACAATTTATCAAAAGCTCAATTACCTGAGATAACATTTGTCTCAGAATTTTATGGAAAAGAAGCAATTGCAATATGGACAGATTATGAAGATGAAACTCCTAAAATTTTTTACTCAAAATATGATGGCAAGTTCTGGACTACTCCATCACCAATCCCTAATCAAAAAGAAACTCCAATCGTCGATTTTTACAATTATACTTTTACACGCTCAGGAATTTCTGAATTTGGACGGGTAAAAGCCGTTTGGGCAGTTGACAATGGAGAAAACTGGGGCGTCCATTACTCCTTGTGGGACGGAAATAGTTGGACAGTACCAGCTCTAGTTGGTAATCATAGAATGCCTGAAATAGACTGCAACGGATATGATTACAGTATGATAGTCTATGACAATCACAGAGTGAGAGCAGATATATACTCTTCATATGAAGGTGATAATTTCCTGCCTAAGAAAATAGGAAACACAGGAAAGTATGACTGGCGACCTGCAGTAACATTCTTACAAAATGGAGTTGCAATCGCTGTATTTTGGTCAGAGTCATCGGAGCAGGACATCTATTATTCTAGATGGGATGGAAACTGGAGTGATATTCAGCTTGTTTATCCTGAAACAAATCTAAAAGGATCAAATTGGAATCCTGAAATCTCTTCAGACACATTAATCCCTTCAATGAGAACACATTGGTGGAAATGGTTCCCAAATTACCCACAAGGAAGGCCCCCAGATAGTCCTCCGCCTCCTCCACCCCCTATTCCTCCTGACGATCCTGTTCCTCCACCTGGTCCCCCACCGGGCACTCCTGGACCCATACCCCCTGAAAATCCACCTAGAAGACCAGTGCCTACTCCAGCTCCAACACCAACTCCAACTCCAGAAGGTTCTCCAGTTCCAGGCCAAGCACCTGGTTCAACTACAATTGTCTGCCACTGGGATGAATCCAGTCAATCATGTTCTGGTGGATGCAATGTAGGATTTGAATGCATCAGAACACCTAACGGTACAAGCCCATGTGCCTGTCTTTCTAAGGATAGATACAAAGAGGATTGTCATTGGGAGGAAGTAACTCAATCGTGTATAGGAAAATGCTCTCCAGGATATGAATGTACTAAAACTCCTACTGGAACTAGCCCGTGTGCTTGCCTAGAAACTGGCAGCAGGGACATTGTAGCAAGATCTGTTGAAGTTCAAGGTATATGTGCCTCTGGAGAAATATGTATGGTTGTCTTTAGAGTAGCAAATCATGGTGAAGTAAGAATAGAAAATCCACAGTATCTTGTTAAAATTAGCGGAAGGGAATATGGGCCCTATCAATACAACGGGATTATTGAGAGCGGACAGTCAGTTTACATAACTATGAATTCAACATTTACCTCCTCCGGCTTGTACAACGGAAAGTTAATTTTAGACCCAAATAATCTAATAGAAGAAATTGATGAAAAAAACAATAGTATTGACTTTACTGTGAGTGTTTCAAAGAAAATTAAGC
>LNGD01000064.1 GCA_001587675.1 Candidatus Methanofastidiosum methylothiophilum | reverse complement strand
CCCGGCGACCGCACTTCTTTTTATTAAAAAATTAAGTCTTCATTATTATATATTAAATCTCTTCTCTTAAGAAAAGGGTATATTTGCTCAATTCCGGTGATATATTTCTTTAGATATCTCTTAAGGTCACGATAATAAATTGTAATTACTTTTTTACCAGAAGACTGAAGCTCTTTAACATACCTTTTGAAAAGATAAGTCCCTTTTTTATCAAAATCAGTTAATATTATTACCTCTTTTTCAGATATAATGTCAATAATATCAAAAATGTTATACTGAGAAACTGGAACAATTCTATTTTTAATTCCCAGATTTATTAAAGAATCAATATCTTTTTGACCCTCAACTAGGATTACCCCATCTTCATCTTTTAACTTTTTTATTATTTCTAAGGCATTTTCGATATCTTCCGATATAGACACAATATAGATGTCAATTTATTATTTATATTATTTAGCAATTGTTCAATGGATGGCTTGGCCATCCATAAATAACTATATAAGTTAGGGAATTCTAATTTAACCGAATAATATTTTAAAATTTAGGTGTTATTATGGTATCTAAAGAAGAAATATTTGAAGGTCTAGCCAAAGCTGTAGTAGACGGGGATGAAAGTAAAAGTGAAGAACTGGCAAAAAAGTCTTTGGAAATGGGAATAGACCCATATGAAGCCTTGATGCAAGGTTGTAATAAAGGAATGGCAAAAGTAAGTGACCTCTACGAATGTAAAGAAATGTTTGTACCAGAAATATTGCTATCGGCCGACGCAATGTATGCAGCGATTGATATATTAAAACCACATCTAAAGGTCGATAGCTCTGCAAAAAAACCTGCTAAAGTGATCATAGGTGTTGCACAAGGGGATATACACGACATAGGTAAAAATTTAGTAAAAATGATGCTTGAAGTGGCGGGTTTCATCTTAATAGATGTTGGAAAGGATGTTCCTGTTGATACATTCGTTAAGAAAGCCGAAGAAGAAGACGCTGAGCTTGTTACAATTTCAGCTTTGATGACTACCAGTATGCTGTATATGGAACCAGTCATAAAACAGCTTAAAGCAAAGAACCATAAAGCCAAAGTTATTGTTGGAGGAGCTCCTATAAATGCTGATTTTGCAAAAAAAATAGGTGCCGATGGATATGGGAAAGATGCTGTTGAAGCAGTAAAGATAGCTAAAAGCTTAATTGGAGCGTGAAAAAAATGGATAAAATGTCTCCCCCGGAAAGATTCCATGCAGTATTAATGGGTGAAAAGCCCGATAGAGTGCCAGTAGTTCCTTTTATTTTAGGATTTTCTGCTAAAATATTAGGTATGCCTTTAGGGGATTTTTATGCAGATGGAAATAAATGTTTTGAAGCTCAATTTATGTGCATGAGACTATATGGATATGAGGCAACCCCAATGTATGGATATGCTTCATGTGGCCCATGGGAATTTGGAGGGAAAATTGGATTTCCATATGGTGAAGGTCATAGCGCCCCTTATGTTATTGAACATCCTGTAATGGAAATTGGAGATATAGATAAACTAGAAGTACCAGATTCAGATAAACCTATTGGAGGATATGTTGAAGCACAAAAACTCTGTGACCGATGTGTTGAAATGGGTATGCCTGCAATGTTTCAAGGGGGAAGTGTCTTCACAGCCGCTGCAGTTGTTGCCGATACTTCAAAGTTTTTAAAGTGGACAAAAACTGAACCTAAATCAGCACATGCTTTATTGGATAAAGTAGCCCAGATGTATATCAATCAAATAGAGTATTTTGCTAATAGGTACGGCCCAGAAAAATGTGTTGTCTTTGATGGAGGTCCTGTAGAAGCAAATACAGTTATATCGCCACAGAAATTTGAAGAATTTGCATTTCCCTACATGATGAAGGTTCATAAAAAAATAAGAGAATTAGACATACCTGTTACCTTAATGCATCCTTGTGCTGACCAAAATCTTAACATACCCTACTATATAAAATTGAGGGAATCATTTAACTGGAAGGGGATATATGCTTGGATTTTTGGCCCTGAAACCCCAATTAAAACTCAAATTGAAAAATTTGGTAGCCATGATATAATTGGAGGGAATGTAGACCCACCATCAATACAGACAAAATCATATCAAGAAGTGGTTCAATTGTGTAAAGAAAACATTGAACAAGGTATGGACAATCCAAGAGGATATATGTTGGCTCCTGGTTGTGAATTCCCACCATTGGCCGAACCAATTAAACCTATGGCATTTCTTGATGCAGCGAGACAGTTTGGTGTTTACAAATAAAACTTTTTTATTTTATTTTTATTTTTAGTTGGAGGAGTTATATGAGCAACTATACGCTAAAAGAGAGATTACTAAAAACATTAGAAGGCGAAGAAGTTGACAGAGTTCCAGTTTTAGCTGTTACGCAAACAGGTACTAAAGACCTTATGAATTTGACACATTATTATTGGCCAGAGGCCCATTGGAATGCAAATGCTTTAGCTCAGCTTGCTATAAGTGCACACAAGGAAATTGGTTTTGAGGCTGTCAGGATACCTTATTGCCTTACCGTATTGCTTGAAGCTATGGGTTGTGAGATTGAAATAGGAGATGTAACACGCCAAACTTCTGTGAGAGGTCATCCTTACAATTCAAGAAAACCTATTCCCATAGGGGAATTCTCAAAGGAAATTCTAAAGAAAGGTAGAATACCGACTATGATACAAGCTATTAAAATAATCAAAGAAACAACTAGAGATAAAGTACCTATAATTGCCGGTGCAGAAGGTCCTGTTACAATAGCAAGTGGACTTGTAGAAGTTACAACATTAATGCGATGGTTCATAAGGGAGAAAGAGGGATTATCTCAATACTTAAAATACGGAACGGACGCCATGATAGCATATGCCAATGCTCTGTTTGATGCTGGTGCTGATGTTTTTGCAGTATTGGATCCTGTGGCTTCTCCTGAATTAATTAATCCAAAAGACTTCAATGAGATTGTTATGCCATTTTATCATGAGATTTCTGAAAAACTAAAAGGTCATACAATACTACATATTTGTGGTGAAATCAGCAGAATATTGCCATACATAAAAGAAAGTGAATTTCTAGGCTTGAGTATAGAAGAAAAAACTGATATTAAAGAGGCAAAAGATGTTCTTGGGGATAAAATAAAAATAATAGGGAATATTTCATCTTCGAGTACTCTATTGAATGGAACTTACGATGAAGTATACCAAGAATGTATTACGGCTATTAAAAAAGGCACAGATGTATTGGCCCCCGGATGTGGTCTTGCTCCTATGACACCAATAAAAAATTGTATTGCTATGATCAATGCTAGAAATGATTATTATAAATAATATCTATCTAGAGTCTGGAGGTATCTAAAATAAAAATTCGAATTAATGGTATTGAAATGGAGGATGTCATAGAGAATAAAACTAATCTTTTAGATATTCTCAATTGTATAGGGATTAAAATAGAAGCAATTTGTGGGGCAAAGGGAAAATGTGGAAAATGTAAAGTGATAATAGAAAATCCCAATGCTGCAAATCAAATAACATTTCAAGAAAAGAAAATACTTTCCAAAGAAGAAATAGATTCGGGTATCAGATTAAGTTGCCTTGTTCGGCCACTAGAAGATATTTCAATTATAATACCGGATTCATCTTTGCAAAAAGAACAAAGAATACTTTGTGAGGGGATTTCAAGAAAAATTGATATTGAGCCACTAATAAAGAAAAATAAAATTAAAATTTCAAAGCCTATGCTTGGTGGCGAAGATAGTTTCTTTAATTATATTAACAAGGAACTGAAAAGTGAATTGAAGATTGATTATAATACCTTAATAAAAATGAATGATGCAATAAATTATGAAGTATTAGAAACTAATTTGATAATATTTAAAGATGAAATTATAGATTTATTAAAGGATGAAGATAAAATATATGGGATATCAGTTGATATTGGAACAACAACTGTTGTGGTTTATCTAATTGACCTTGAAACAGGGGCCCAGATTGATGTTGAATCTATATTAAATCCACAGATGAAATATGGAGAAGATGTAATTTCTAGAATAACTTATTCTTTAGAAAAAGGTGTTTCTGATCTTCACCATTCAATTATTGGTGGAATAAATTTAATGATAAAAAAACTTTGTGATAGAAATCATATAGACATTAACTCAATATATGAAATGACTGCAGTAGGTAACACTGCGATGCATCATATTTTTTTAAATATTATTCCAAAGAGCCTTTCTGTTTCTCCGTTCACGCCTGTTATCTCAAAAGGTTTAGATATTAAAGCTAGAGACCTAAATATAAAAATAAATTCTTCAGGAAATGTTCATGTCCTTCCAATAATATCTGGTTTTGTGGGGGCAGATACATTAGGAGTATTACTTGCAACTGGTCTATATAAAAAAGATGAAATTTCGTTGGCTATAGATATAGGCACTAATGGAGAGTTAGTACTAGGAAACAAAGACAAAATGGTTAGTTGCTCATGTGCTGCAGGTCCTGCTCTTGAAGGAGGCCATCTAAATTTTGGGATGAGAGCCTCTAGTGGGGCTATAGAGTCCATATTTATTGAAAAGAATTCTTTAGACTCATTCTATAAAACTATAAATAATTCAAGCCCTCGGGGTATTTGTGGTTCTGGAGTAATAGATTTAGTGGCGGAGATGTTAAGGGTGGGTATACTAGATAATTCAGGTAAAATAATTGAGAATGGTAATGAAAGGATAAGAAAAAATATTTCAAATAATCAAAAGGAATTTGTAGTCGAGTGGAAACAAAAAACGGACATTGGAAAAGACATTGTGGTAACTGCTTCGGATATCAGAGAAATTCAGTTAGCTAAGGGAGCCATAATGACTGGGGTAAACATTCTTCTTGAGAAACTTGATATTAAAGTTAATGATATTGATAATCTATATCTCGCTGGTGCTTTTGGTAATTACATTGATGTTAATAATGCCATAAAGATTGGTTTGATTCCGGATATACCGCTTGAGAAAATAAAGTCCGTTGGAAATGCAGCTGGAGAAGGCGCAAAGATATCTCTCCTTTCACGAAAAATGAGATGTGAAGAGGATATCATTATAAAAAAAATTGACTATATTGAACTTGCTTCAGAGAAAAATTTTAATGCTGAGTTTATTAACTCATTAAAATTTCCATAAAGTTGATAGTAAATAATATAAATAGACAAATTTAATTAATTTTATGAAATATATTGGATTATTCTTATCGGTTTTACTGCTTACTTTTCCAATGTTAATGGCCCAAGAAATAACTTTTGAAGAATACCCAAATAACCCAGTCTTTGATCCTTCTATGAGAGCTTATTATCCGTCAGTTATTTTTGATATCAATAAATTTAGTGGTCACGGTACTGCCGCATACTACAAGATGTGGTACAATGATGGTTCTGGTGGAATTTATGTGACACAATCTACGGACGGAATATTGTGGAGTGAAGGTAATATTCTTAAAGGATTAAGCTCAGGATATCACCCTATAGTAGTATACGATGTTAAAGGATTTGGGGGAGGAATCTACTATAAAATATGGTATTGGGTTGGGGGAAGTCTTGACTCAATCAATGCCATAAGGTATGCAGAATCAACTGATGGTGTGACTTGGACTAATGATCAGCCAATTCAACAACATCCTACTGATTCTTCTCTCCAATTAGTAACAGAATACGCCGAATATAATCATTACTTTTACCATCTTTATGGCCCTAGCTACATTATTTACAATCCACTTGGAACTAACGTTGGCTCAATGACTCCAGATAATAAAAATGATGATGATGTGTTTACTTATAAATACGTGATGTACTATGATTCATCTAGTGAAGGAACTTCACCAAGTCATACTAATGAAGATACTTCTTTGGCGTATTCAGTAAATGGTATATACTGGATTCGATATGGTGACAAACCAGTGTTGATATCCTCAGGTAATAGTACCGAATGGGATGGAAAGTATTCTTATAAGGTAAGCATCGTTAAAGTAGGAAATATTTATCACTTATGGTATAGTGGTGCAAATGGATTAGGCTCAGAGTACTACGCTCAAGGTATAGGCCATGCAACTTCAAAGGATGGCATTAATTGGGCAAAAGACTCTAATCCAGTATTTCATAGCAACGATGGAATTTTATGGAGAAATGGTAGAACATACACCCCTTTGGTACTATATGATCCAAACGGTTTCGAGACTGGGAGTTGCCCAAATCTAAAGATGTGGTTTACGGGAAAAAGTGGTTCAAATTATACAATAGGATACGCCAATGGTTGTGTAGAAACCCAAACAAGTAAAAAGAAATTGATGCCTACGATATTGTACAATGTTCAACTAATTGATGTATTTACTCCTTCATCAAATATTCATTATATTGCCGGAGGAGGATTTGCCCAAGGAGTGATAATATCTAGAAATCTTGAAAATATTATTCAAATGGGTGTTCAAAATAGGGGCATTCTTAAAGCTAAAGATGTTACATTATCAGTTACAGACTGTCCATCATGTATTGATATCAGCATAAAGCCAGAAAAAGCAGATATATTCCCTAAGTCAACATACTACTATGAAGTGAAAATTAATACAAAATGCGATCCTGGGACTTACAAAATAAAGTTTAAAGTTGAAGGCAATAATATATTCCAAGAAGAAGAATTAGAATTTACACTAGAATAAATAATTATTATTTAACAATGGAAATATTAAAGAAATAGTACTCAATCTAAGTAAACGCTTTAGAAATTAAATAAAAAGAATATTATTTTTTGAGCATGTTTGATAGAACATTTGTGTACAAGGCCAGAATAGTCTCAAAGTCGTCTTCTTTAACATTATCAGGGACTAGTGAGTTGGCAGCGACTATTTTAAGTATCAATGATTTTAACATTGCTTTTCTAATGTCCTCGATTTCAGCAGGTGTAAGCTCGTAGTTTACTTCTTTTGCTGCAATTCTAATGCCCTCTCTATCACTCTCTGCAATCTCTTCAGGTGATGGCTCTCCCTGAATAACTACATTATCGATGTCTTCATCTTCCATTGCCTCACCAATGAAACCTATTACCAAAAAGTTTATTAATCTTTCTATTTTGACCTTTTTGTTGCCCTCGTAGTTTAGTTGGATAAAATATTGGCCTGCGGAGCCGAAGCCCCGGGTTCGAATCCCGGCGAGGGCGCCATTTAATTACATATCTACTTCAAAACCGATCCCGTTCTTAGTTGCTTCTCTGTAGGCCAGTTCTGCAGTCACAATGTCTTCTAGAGAAAATCCAACAGATTTGAAAAAAGTAATGTCGCTCTCTTTTCTAGAAAATCCTTTTAGAATAACATCTGAGATCTCAGTGATATCTTCTTTGCTTACTAATCCATTCTCCAAAGGTATAACTATATCGCCAGGCTCAGAAATTGCACCTTCAAGAGTATCAACAAATATTTTTGATCTAATTATTAATCCTTCTGGTATCTCTTGCATATTTTTTCTGTATGCACCTATTCCATTTATGTGCGTGCCCTCATTCACTGATCTAGAATTAAAAACAGGAAAAGTAGATGTTGTTGCAGTAATAACTATATCCGAATTAGATACAACTTGATTTCCGTCTTTACAACTTATTATTTGAATTGAGTTATCTTCACCAAATTTTTGTATGAATGTGTCAAGTGATTTTTCTAACTTATCAAATGCATATATAATATCAATTTCATAATAAGATAAATGAGCCTCAATGGACATTGTTCCAATTTTGCCAGTCCCGATAATTCCTAAAGAGTTAGGATTTTTATTAGATAAATATTTGGATGCTAAAAGAGAAGTAGTTGCAGTCCTAAGATATGTTAGATATGTTCCGTCCATAACACATAGGGGTTTACCGTCTTTAAGTGAAGTCAACACAAAAATACCTCTAGTATACGGAAGCCCAATTGAAGGATTGTTTTCACACAAAGAAACAATTTTCACTCCAGAATAATCGAGGAAAGAAGAAGGCATGAATAAGACATTTGAGTTATTTTCTTCTGACTCGATATTAATTCTTAGAGGGAACTTACCTTTTCTCTTGTATCCAACAAATCCTGATTCAAGTGCCTCGAGGACATTTTTATAGTTGAGAACTGACCTAAGGTCATTTTCATTTAGGAGAAGCATGTTAAATATTTGGAAATTAGAATATAAATACCTATCCAAACATTTTTTAATAAAAAGATATCATTCATTTTATGGACAACTCTTTCTTTCCATATGATAATTTTCGTGCAAATCAAGAGGAGTTCATACAATTTGTCCAGACTAGTTTAATTCAAAAAAAGAATCCAATAGTAGAAGCAGCAACTGGATTTGGAAAGACTATTTCTGTCTTATCGGCTATTTTACCCCTAGCTGAGAAATTAGGAAAAAAAATAGTGTATTGTTGTAGAACGCATAAACAGATGGACAGAGTAATGGAAGAACTAATGGAAATTGGTAAGAAAGTAGAAGTATCTGGTATTTCAATAAAAGGTAGAAATTCGATGTGCCTACATCCAACAATTGTTAATAACGACATGGATACTGCTATGGCACTTCATGTTTGCAGATTATTAAGAAGAGAAAATAAGTGTGAATTTTATGAAAACATGAAAGAAAAAGAGGATAGAGCTTATGAAATAGAGGTAAGCTTATCTCAAAAACCATCCTTATCACAGGATGTTGTTACTCTGTGTATTCAAGAAAATATGTGCCCCTATGAAGTTGTAAAAGGGATATTACAAAATGTTGAAGTTATTTCCTGTAGTTATATGTATATTTTTCATCCAGAAATAAGGGAAAATTTCCTTGAGGGGATAGGTGCCACTCTAGAAGATATAATTTTAGTTTTAGATGAAGCGCATAATCTACCTGATCTCGCTATAAATCTTGGTTCAGACCAACTTTCTATCTATTCGATTACAAATGCAATAAATGAATCTATTGAATTTGAAGAATCCATTGTTTCAGAATTTTTAAATAGATTATATGAAGTTTTTTTAGAGTTAGAAAATGAATTCAGACTTG
>LNGD01000063.1 GCA_001587675.1 Candidatus Methanofastidiosum methylothiophilum | reverse complement strand
AGAAGTTACAAAATCACAATATGGAACAGGTGAATTATGAAGACCACATGCTATAAGTCCTGCAATGTGGGCCATATCCGCCATTAAAAGTGCGCCAACTTCATCTGCAATTTTTCTAAATTCTTTAAAATCTATTTCCCTGGGGTAAGAGCTAGCACCTGTCACAATAAGTTTAGGTTTTAATTCATTGGCTTTTTCCCTAACTTCGTCGAAATCAATTCTGTTGCTATTTTTATTAACTCCATAAAACTGAAAATTATAGAACTTTCCTGAGAAATTAACAGGTGACCCGTGAGATAAATGCCCTCCACATGATAAATCCATTCCTAAAACTGTATCCCCAACATTTAAACATGAGAAGTATACAGCCATGTTAGCCTGTGTACCTGAATGAGGCTGCACATTTGCATGATCTGCGTTGAAGAGTTTTTTTGCCCTTTCGATTGCAAGAGTTTCAGCAACGTCAACGAACTTACATCCTCCATAATACCTCTTCCCCGGATATCCTTCAGCATATTTATTTGTCATTACAGACCTTTGAGCTTCTAGGACTGCGTTAGATGTAAAATTTTCACTTGCAATAAGTTCAAGGCCTTCACTCTGACGAGTTTTTTCATCTTCAATAGCATTATAAATTTCAATGTCAACTTCATCTAATGATTTCATAAAATCACGACGATAAATAAACGTACATAAATATCTTATAAATATTTTGCTATAGGTTATCTTTAAGATATCTTATTATTAAGAAATTATGGCAATAATATTTCATAATCGATAAATTTATATACTGTTTATGTATATTAAGAGAATATTCTGGCAAGAAATAATGGAGAATTAACATGGTTAAAGATATTTGTATATTAAGGGGAAGAACTATCGACGAGCAAGAAAAGCTAATCATAAAGGCATTAATCAGAAATCCAAGAAGCAGTGATAATCAGATAAGTAAAGCGACAAAAGTTCCCGTCAGAACGGTATATAGAAAAAGAAAGAAACTGGAGGAAGAAGGTATAATACACTACTATTTGAATGTTAATCTAGACAAATCAGGTATTGGGAAAATAAATGCTAGACATCTTTACATAATTAAATTTAAGCTTGGTCTGCCTTATACCCAGTTTATAAGAGAAATCAATGAAGAAAATAACGTTAGAACAGTATTTACTGACCACATATACCAATCATTTCTAGCAGAAGTAGATGGAAGAGTAGCTCTAGTAATGATATTAGAAGGAGAAAGAGACGACGATATTGTTGAAAACTTCAATAAGATAATAGTTCCCTCTCTAAAGAAAAATCATGGACCGGATTCTATCGAAGACGTACAAACTATAAGACTTTCAGATCCTATAAGATACTTCCATAACTATTTACCAATGCTAAACATAAAGAATGGACGGATAAGGGACGACTGGAGAGACGAGTTAATTTTTGTTTCATGAAATTAAGTGATTACTATAGGCCATTTTTTCTTTTTTTTAGGCCATATTAGACCTAAATTAGTCATTATATTACAGTAAGTATTAAATACTAGATGATACTTCTTTTTTCTATCAAATGCCTAGACAAATGGATAAATATAAAATATAAAATTGGAGGAATAAAATGGACAAAGAGCAAGTAAAAAAAATAATTAAAGAAAAGAACATAAAATACATAAGATTGCAGTTTGTAGATATGCTTGGAATACCAAAAAACTTCTCAATTTCTACAGATCTTATAGATTCTATTTTTGAGGATGGATTGGGATTCGATAGTTCATCAATTAAAGGGTTTTCAGACATATTTAACAGTGACAGCCTATTATTACCTGACCCTGCTACCTTCAAGATAATACCCTGGCTTGATGAAGCAAGAATTATCTGTGATGTTTGTTACCCAACAACAAAGAAACCTTATGAAGGGGACCCAAGAAGTCTTTTGAAATCAGAAATCAAAAAACTTGCAGAACAAAACATGGAGTTTTATGTAGGGCCAGAGATTGAGTTTCACCTGCTAAAGGAGGTAAATGGGAAACTTGTTCCTCATGATACTGGTGGGTACGCAGATTTCTCTCCACTTGATTTAGGAGAGGAAGTAAGAAACAAAGCAGCACTCTATATGCATATGATGGGTGTAAAAAGTGAAATTACACACCACGAAGTTGGAGATGGTCAGCACGAGATTGATTTCAGATTTAAGGAAAGTGCCCTTGAAGCTGCAGATGATGTTATTACATATAAGCAAGTAGTAAAGAACATTGCAGCAAAGGAATACGGCCTTGTTGCTACATATATGCCAAAACCATTCTATGGTCAAGCCGGAAACGGTATGCACTGCCACCAAAGTGTTTTCAAAAATGGAAAGAACATTTTCTATGATCCAAAGACAAAGAACCTTTCAGATCAAGGTAAATGGTACATCGGTGGAATGCTAAAGCACGCTAAGGCTCTAACTGCCATTTGTTCCCCATCAGTAAACTCATACAAGAGATTAGTTCCAGGATACGAAGCACCTGTTTACATAGCATGGGGATGGGCCAACAGAACAACATTAATTAGGATTCCAGGATACAATCCAACTAACGAGAAAGCATTGAGAATTGAGTTCAGATCGCCCGATCCAACATGTAACCCATATCTAGCATTTACAGCCATGTTAAAGGCAGGTCTTGATGGTATTGAGAACCAGATTGAACCACCAAAACCAATTGACTACGACCTATTCGAACTATCATTAGATGAACTAGAAGAGAGAGGCATAGAAACTCTGCCAATAAACCTTGGAGAAGCTATTAAAGAGCTTGAAAAAGATAAGGTTATACGAGAAGCTCTTGGAAAGCATATATACGAGAAATACATTGAACACAAGAAGAAGGTCTGGAAAGAATATTCAATGTATGTCACAGATTGGGAATTCCAAAAGTATCTTAGATACTAAAGTGTCTTATTAAATTATTTTTTATATTTTTATTTAATAGAAAATCTTGATTAATTCTATTTCTTAATTGATTTATTCTATGGTGTACATATCTAAAATCTTTTATATTTAAAGCAGATATTGGGACTTAGATGTTATACCTTATAGGTCTTGGACTTTCTGAAAAGGATCTTTCATTGAAAGCCTTTGAATTATTGTCTAAAATAAATAACATATTTGTGGATACATATACGAATTATTTTGATTTTGATCTTTTATGGCTTGAAAAAGAATTAAACAAAAAAGTAATCCAACTTTCTCGTGAAGATATTGAAAAAAGACCAATATTCTTAGATATAGCTATAGATCAAGATGTTGCAATACTCGTTTCAGGAGACCCTCTCGTAGCAACTACCCATACAGATATTCTTCTCCGTGCTAAAAAGAAAGGTATCAAGACAAAAATATTTCATGCTTCATCAATATATTCCGCTATTGCTGAAACAGGACTTCATATATATAGGTTCGGCAAAACGGCTAGCATTCCCTTCCCAGAAGAAAATTTCTTCCCAAAAAGCTTTTACGATGTCATACTGGAGAATAAAGGAAGAAATCTACATACAATGTTATTACTTGATGTTAAAAAAGAAAAGAATCTGTTCATGAATCCTAAAGATGCCATGGAAATATTGAGGAGTATTGACAAAGATTGCAATATTCAAGACATTATAATAATCTCTAGGATAAGCCATGATAGCCAAAGGATAATCTATGGAGATATTGAGGAACTATTAAAATTCAATGCAGAATTTTATGGCCTCCCACCTCATACATTAGTTGTTCCTGCAACTCTTCACTTTGCAGAAGAAGAATATCTTATAAGTCTTGCAGAAATATATAAAAACACAAAAAATTAATAAGAAACATTAAGATAATAGAATAGCTTTGGTGTTATTATTATGCCTTTTGAAAACAAAAAAATAGTGGACGAATTGGCTGATGACATATCAAAAGTCGAAACCTCTAATGAAGAGAGGATTTTAGAAGTATCTACTTTACTTGACAATTATAAAGAATTTTTAGATAGATTAAAATCTCATAATGTTGAGGCCTTAAAACAATGGGAAATAGAAAGCTTTGAAGAAAAACTAAAACAAATTAGAGATAATGTTGAAGCAGCAAGTAAAGAAGAAGTTACAGAATTAGACCAAGAAAAAATCTACGAAGACATAGATGAACTAAAACTTATTGTAAGGGACATTCAGAAAAAAATAGACCTTAACTTATTAGAACTCAAACATAGAATTGATGAAACTGAAAAAGAGCAGGAACTTTCTCTAATAAATTTCTTAAGGAAAGTTAAGAACAAAGATGAAATTTTTACTGAACAATATATTATTGATAATTACACTGAAGCACTTGAGATATATTCTTTACTAGATGTCGAAAATAAAAAACTTCCAAAAAATGTTTCACCCGAAATTGAAAGTGAAATTAACAAATATCTGTTTAAAATTCTTGATAAAATAGAGCGAGTAGAAGAAATGCAGAAAAAGGATTACGAATTATTCCTAAAGGAGATAGAAGAAAAAAATAGATACTTGACTGATCGTTATATCTCAGAAAACTTTGATGAAACAAGAAAATTGTATGCTGAATTAATTGAAAGAAAAAAACAATTAAAAGGTGGAAGATTAACTCTTATTGAAAACAATCTTAAAATTCTAAACGAAAGAATAAAGGAAATTGAATCTAAGAAAAGAGTTGATTTGTTAACATTGCTTGATGAGGTGGAAAAATTTTTACCCGTTTACACTGAAACATATATCCTTGAGAATCCATTAGATTCAAGAATAATTTATGAAAGATATGCAAAAATAAGAAATTCCTTGAAAGGTACAGTCGATGCAAAAATTGAAGAAAAAATAACTAATGCTATTGATACTTTACTTTCAAGAATAGAAACTGTGGAGAAAAGAGAAATAGAAAATCTTGCCTTTGTCTATGATAGGACTGGAAGTGCTCTAGAGAAATATACAGAGGAATACATTTCAAACAATTTATCTGAAGCCGAAAGAACATATGTAGCCTTATCAAGGGATATGCAAAGGTTATACCCAAGATTTTCACCTGAACTTAATGAAAAAATTCAAAAAAATATGAACGATTTATTCTTAAGAGTTAAAAATGTCGAGACCATAAAGAAAAAAGAACTTGAAAAATTCTTAGAAAATTCTTACAAGGCTTTAGAAGAGTTTGACTATTCAAAAATAAATACTGATTTAGAATCAGCTAGGCAAATGTACCTAAAATTACTTGAAGAAAAGAAAAGACTGCCAGCTGATCTAGAGCTAGTTATTGAAAATAATTTATCTGAAATACAAGAAAAGGTAACTAAGACTGAAGAAGTAAAACTTAGTATCCTTGAAGACTTTTTGGAAAAAACAATAAAAACATTGGAAGAATACACTAAAGAGCACATAGATGCCAATATCAAAGAAGCCGTTGTTCTTTACAATAGCCTAAGAAGAGAACAGAAAAATCTTCCAGTTGGTATTGACTATGAACTTGAAAAAGCTATTAACGTTAATCTCAATGCATTCGACAACAGAATAAAAGAAATCGAAGACGGAAAAAAGATTTTTGTTGAGGAATTCATTGACTACCTAAACAAAAAGATGGGTGACTTCACAGAAGAAAAAATTATAGACAACATCATAAAAGCCAAAGAGGATTATAAAAAACTACTAAAAGAAAAAGAAGATATTATTGTATTCGCCAATCCAGAACAAGAAGTCGAAATAGAAAGAAAGATGGAAAAAATTAGTGCTAGACTAAAAGATACTCAAGAAGAGGAACTACAAAAGATAGATATCCTACTAAGAAGGGCACAAACATTTGATATTAAATTTGATCAAGTATACATTAATTCAAATCTTTTTGAAGTCAGGGATCTTTACAAAGACCTAGTAAAGGAAAGAAATCAAATTTTATCAGTAATTGCTGCCGATAAAAATGATGAGATAGATGAGATTCTTTCTAGAATTAAGAAAAGAGTAGAGCATGCAGAAATTGTCAAAGAAGAAGAGCTCCAATACTTTATCAGACGAATAAAGGGATTACTAGACAAATACAGCTTCGCTCAGGTTTTAAGAAGCCCCGCAGAGGCTAAAGATGAGTATCAAACACTCATTAGAGACAAACAGGGCCTTTTACTTGAATACGATGATCAGCTAAGACTCGAAATTGAGGCATTAATGTCAGAATTTAGCAATAGAATAAAGGATGCCGAAAAAGAATTAGTACAAAGCAAAATAGATAAGATTGTAAATAGAATTGGTGGCTTTATTACAAGATACTCTTATGTCGAACCTTCAGATAAAGCCTTAGTAATGGAAATGATCAAGGAATACAAAGAGATAGTTGCAAACTACAAGCAGTTTGAAAACGAACTTGATATGAAATCTCAAGAGCTATTAAAAGAAAGAATTCAACAATGTCAGAATTTAATTAAGCAGATTGATTATGAAATACAGTATGAAAAAGATATTATTGAAATAAAAGAAGGTTGTACTGAATTCATTAAAATGTACAGAGACAGAGAAGTACTGCTCTCAAAAATTTGGGAGGCACAGAACAAATACAATGCACTACTCCAGAAATTCGAAAGCATACCATTTCATAAAGATTCAGCGACTGAGCACGAGATAGTCAAGAAATTGCAGATATGCTATGGACTTATTGATAAATCCTTTAAGGGACTTTAACGAGACATAGATTTACATGATACTAAAAAAATCAAAGGATATACTGTCCGAATATATTCTTTGTGACCATTGTCTTGGTAGACAATTTGGAAAGATTTCAATTTCTACAAATAAGCGTCGAGGCGAAGTAATAAGGAATTTTTTGAAACATACATATCCGGACACTCCTAATATAAATTACCAATCACCTTGTTATCTTTGTGAAAACATTTTTGAACGAACTGAGAACATAATCGATCAAATAAATCCTGACTTTCAGTTTAATAGTTTTCATGTGGGCACAAAAATACCAAAAGATATACTAAAAAAAGAAGAAATGCTGAAAGATAAATTTGGTCTTGATTATCAAGAAGGAATTAAGCAAGAGTTGAATAGAGAGTTAGGAAAAAAAATAGGAATCTTTCTCCGTAAGGAATTCAAAAGAGAAAAAGAAGATATAACAATTATTGTTCACCCGTATGGATCGAAGATAGAATATATTATTAATCCAATTTTTATTTATGGTAAGTATAACAAACTAATAAGAGGAATACCTCAGACTAGATGGCTTTGCACAAAATGTAAGGGCAGGGGTTGCTCACGATGTAATAGGACAGGAAAAATGTATGATGAAAGTGTTGAAGAATTAGTCTCAGAGCTTTTCTTAAAAGAAGCACAAGGTACTGATTCATCATTTCATGGTGCAGGTAGAGAGGATATTGATGTTTTAATGCTTGGAACTGGTAGACCATTCGTTCTTGAAATTAAATCACCAAAAATTAGAGAATTAAATCTTAAGAAACTTGAAGAACAAGTAAACATGATTAACGAAGGAAAAGTCAAAATTTCTGACCTTCGTTTTGTTGAGAAGGAATTAGTTGAAACAATTAAAAATGTTCATATGAGAAAAATCTACCGTGCAGAAATAGATGTCTGCCTTAGTGATAACGAAAAGCAGAAAATAGAGGAATTTTTTAATGATAAAGAGATATACCAAGAAACTCCTAACAGGGTTGTGCATCGAAGAGCGGATAAAACAAGAATTAGAAAGGTTTATAAAGTTCGTACCTCAAAGGAGAATTGCACTTCACTGGAGATATACTGTGATGGTGGACTTTATATTAAAGAACTTATCTCCGGTGATGAAGGGAGAACAAATCCCAGTATTGCAGAATTATTGGGTAAAAATGTAAAATGTGTAGTGTTAGATGTAATTAGTATTGAAGAGAAGGTGTAATAATGGCTAAAAAATCTCATGGTTTCAGAATCAAGACAAGAGGGAAACTATCTAAAGATGTGAGAACTAGAGGCAAAGTTCCAGTATCAAGAATTCTTCAGGAATTTGATGTAGGAGACTCAGTACACATTATATTAGAACCTTCTGTCCACAAAGGTATGCCCTTCCCAAGATTTCACGGGAGAACAGGCAAAGTACTAGGAAAAAGGGGTTCCGCTTATCTACTTTCCATAATGGATGGTAACAAAGAAAAGACAATTATTTCAAGACCTGAACATTTAAAAAAGCAGGTATTTTGAAAAAGAGGTTTTTTCATGATAGGAAAGGAAGTAATCTCTGAGGATTTTGTTCCGATTTCAAAAGTTAAGGAGATACTTTCCAGTAGAGCTGAAAAGATAGAATTAGGGTACGAACAGGGAATAACCTTAGATTATACAAACAAGTTCAGCAAAATGGAAGTCGAAGATATTGAAAAGGCTTCAGATGAGCTTGCAGAAAAAGTTCCAAGGCTAAAAAAAGAGAACATAATCAAAATATTAGATATTGTTCCAGAGGACAAGAAAGATCTAGAAGTACTATTCTCAAAGGAAAGGCTAATACTGGATGATAGCGAAATAAGTGCTATCCTTGAAATTATTGCAAAATATGTTAAATAGGGAAATTTATGATGATGAGAACTGGAGTATTTGAGGAATATGGAATTGTTCTGGATTATCTACCACAAGGTCTTCCAGGAGAAAATCTTCCGCCTCATAAAAGAACACCTATTGCACATATTATAGGTGAAAATTATTTCTCATTGCTAGAGGTAGTTCCATCAACAGATCTTTCAATGTACGAGAGAGTTTATATAGGTAAAGGAAAGAGAGACAAAATCGCTCGTGTCAAAAAGAGGCTTCACTACAATGAATTAAGTGCAACAGCAAAAGGGGAATTAAAATTCATCGTAGATAAAATAGTTTCAGAAAATGAAGATAAGTTTGTTGCTTTCTTTAATACATCTGGACCTATATCAATCAGATACCATAAGCTTGAGCTTTTACCAGGACTCGGAAAAAAATTAATGAATGAGATCCTAGAAGAAAGGAAAAAAGGACCTTTCACCTCATTTAACAATATAAAAGAAAGAATTCCATCTATACCTGATCCAAAAAAAATGATAATAAATAGAATAATCAACGAGATGCAAGAAGTTGATAGATATTCTATTTTCGTAAGCAGG
>LNGD01000062.1 GCA_001587675.1 Candidatus Methanofastidiosum methylothiophilum | reverse complement strand
AGGACTAATGACAAAACCAGGAGGAGATATTATAGAATTGCCGATAAAATCCAATTTTAAAGAGGGACTTTCTGTAATAGAATTTTATATTTCTACAAATGGAGCAAGAAAAGGACTTGCTGATACTGCTTTAAAAACAGCTGATGCGGGTTATTTGACAAGAAGATTAGTTGACATTGCTCAGGATGTTATTATTAATGAGCATGATTGTGGAACAATAAATGGAATTGATATTAGAGCAATTAAAGAGGGTGAAGAAATTATTGAGCCTTTAAAAGATAGGATTATAGGAAGATTTTCAGCCGAAGAGATAAGAGATCCTATTACAGGTGAGTTAATAATAGGGGATAGCGAATTAATAACAGAAGAGATTGCTGATATAATAGATTCATTAATGTTAGACACTGTAAGAATTAGAAGTGTTCTTACCTGTGAATCAAAAAAAGGAGTTTGTGTTAAGTGTTATGGTAAAAATCTCGCAACTAATCAGACAGTTGATATAGGAGAGGCTGTTGGTGTTATTGCAGCTCAGTCTATAGGACAACCAGGAACTCAGCTTACAATGAGAACATTCCATATTGGTGGGGCTGCGACAGGGGCTGCACAGGAGAATACAATAAAATTTAACTATAAAATATTTATTGAAAACATAAAAGGGACAACTATTCGACAAAAGGATGGTAACATACTTTTTGCAAGAAAAGGTTATCTTTATGTGAATAGAATTAATCATGAATTTGATATAAAAAATGTGAATTTAAAGATAACAGAAGGTGAAAAAATTGCTGTAGGCACTTTATTGTTTATTGATAGTAAAGGGGAGAATGTTATCTCTAAAGAAGTAGGCTATGCTAAAATATACAATGATAAGCTTTTTGTTGTTGGTTTAACGCAAGAGATAGAAGTACAATCCGGTTCTGTAATGTTTAAAAATATTGGAGATACTGTTGAGCCAAAAGAGATAGTTATTCAGTTTGATCCTTTTGTTCAGCCTATTATTGCAGAGAAGAGTGGTAAGGTAAAATTTGTTGATTTAAAAATAGGAATTACTCTTAGAGAAGAGACTGATGAGACCAGTGGTACAAAAAAATACAAAATTTCTGAGTCTTATATGGATACTCTTCAACCAAGGATCGCTATCTTAGATGATAATGATGTTGAAATTGATAGTTATCTATTGCCAAGTAATGCATACTTAAATGTTAGAGATGGCGAGAAAATAGAAGCAGGACACATTATTGCTAAGATAATTAAGAAGATATCTAAGGCGGGTGATATAACAGGTGGTTTACCAAGAGTCGTGGATCTTTTTGAGGCAAGAAAACCAAAGGATGCTGCTGTGTTATCAAAGGTAAGTGGGATTGTTAGATTTAAGGGTAAGGTTAAGGGTAAAGATGTAATTGTTGTAGAAGATCCTTTTGGAAATGAATTTAAACATTTAGTGCCAGCTGGTTCTTATTTACTCGTTAGAGATGGTGATATGGTTAAGGCTGGTGAGCCTTTGTCAGAAGGGCCTAAGAATCCACATGATATTCTCCAAATTTTAGGAGAAAATAGTCTTCAGAGATTTTTAATGGATGAAATTCAAGGTGTTTATAGATTACAAGGTGTTAATATTAATGATAAACACATAGGTGTTATTATAAGGCAGATGATGAAAAAGCTTGAGATAGTTGATATTGGGGATACAAAATTTATTATAGGTCAATTAGTAGATAAAACTAAATTTTATGAAGAGAATAAGAGAGTATTGAGTGAAGGTGGTCAGCCAGCAATTGCTAAACCCATTTTACTTGGTATAACAAGAGCATCTCTGTCCATTGATTCATTTTTAAGTGCCGCCTCATTTCAGGAGACTACGAAGGTTCTCACCAATGCCTCTATAAAAGGTATGGTAGACCATCTCAATGGTCTTAAGGAAAATGTTATTATAGGTCATTTAATTCCTGCTGGAACTGGGATGAGAATTTATAATAATATAAAACTTTATGATGAGAACATGGAAGATATTGATATAGTTAATAAGATTATTAGTGATAAGAACAAGATCATGGGAGAGGATGCTATTAAAGATAGTAGTAAGATTTTTTAAAAGAAGATCTTTTGTTATTATTTTTAGAATTGCTTTTTTAAATTCTGTGGATTGGTTTGATTTAATAGTAAGTGAATTTAATTGACAGAATTGTTTTTTTTTGATATAAGAATGCCTAATTTTATAAAGAAATATTTTTAAAAAAGAGATTTTAAATAAATGGAGTTGATATGCCAACAATTAATCAATTAATTAGAAAAGGGAGAGAAAAGAGTAAAAGGAAGACAAAGTCTCCTGCTTTAAAAGGATGTCCTCAAAGAAGAGGGGTTTGTACAAGAGTAATGACTCTAACTCCAAAAAAGCCAAACTCTGCTTTAAGAAAGGCTTGTAGGGTAAGACTTACCTCTGGATTTGAGGTTACCTCTTATATACCGGGTGTTGGACACAATTTACAGGAACACTCAGTTGTTTTGATAAGAGGTGGAAGGGTAAAGGATCTGCCTGGTGTTAGATACCATGTTATTAGAGGAGCTTTGGATTCTTTGGGTGTAGAAGATAGAAGAAGAGGTAGATCTAAGTATGGTGCTAAGAAACCAAAGGCTTAATACATAAAAAACAAAGGAGTTTAATAATGGCAAGGGATAGATATATTCCTAAAAGAAAGATTATTCCAGATGAAAGATTTAATAGTGTGTTAGTTTCTAAATTCATAAATGTTATGATGGAGAGAGGGAAAAAGTCTGTAGCAAGAAGCATTTTTTATTCTGCTTTAGAGAAATTTTGTAGTAAAACAGGTGAAGAACCGGTAAAATCTTTACAAAAGGCAATTGATAATGTTAGACCTTTAGTAGAAGTTAAATCAAGAAGAATTGGAGGTGCTACATATCAGGTACCAGTCGAAGTTTCTGAAGAAAGAGGTGTTGCTGTTGCTATGAGATGGTTAATTACCTTTGCAAGAGGCAGATCGGAAAAAAGTATGGATCAGAAACTTGCAGGTGAATTGTATGATGCATATAATAGCACTGGTTCAACTTTTAAGAAAAAAGATGATACACATAAAATGGCAGAGGCTAACAAGGCTTTTTCTCATTTTAGGTGGTAGTAATAGATTTTAAAAAGTTGAATTTAATTTTTATTTAAAAATTAAAATTTGATGAGGTGATTTATAAATGGCAAGAGTTGTAAGTCTTGAGAAGACAAGAAATATTGGTATAATGGCTCATATAGATGCTGGGAAAACGACTTTAACAGAAAGAATTCTTTTTTATACTGGTAAGTCTCATAAAATAGGGGAAGTTCATGATGGGGAAGCTACCATGGACTGGATGGAGCAGGAAAAAGAGAGGGGTATTACTATCACCTCTGCTGCAACAACATGTTTTTGGAAAGAGCATAGAATCAATATAATAGATACCCCTGGACATGTGGATTTTACTGTTGAGGTAGAGAGATCATTAAGAGTTCTTGATAGTTCTGTGGCTGTTTTTTGTGCTGTTGGTGGTGTTCAGCCACAATCAGAGACAGTGTGGCGACAGGCCAATAAATATAATGTCCCAAGAATTATTTTTGTAAATAAGATGGACAGAATGGGAGCAGATTTTTATTCTGTTATTAATCAGATAAAGAGCAAACTTGGAGCAAATCCAGTTCCTATTCAGATTCCAATTGGGGCAGAAGAGAATTTTAAAGGTGTAGTTGATCTTATTGAAATGAAGGCTTATATTTTTTCTGATGAAAAAGAGTTGGTTAACTATAAGGTAGTAGAAATACCAGCAGATTTAAAAGATAAAGCAATGGAATACCGAGAGAAAATGATAGAATCTCTTAGTGATGTGGATGACACAATAATGGAAAAGTATCTTGAAGGTAAAGAAATTACTATAGAGGAGATAAAGAGAGCAATTAGAAAAGGTGCAATTTCTACAAAGATATTTCCAATGACATGTGGAACAGCAATAAAGAATAAAGGTGTTCAGTTGTTGTTAAATGCAATTGTAGATTTTATGCCATCTCCGCCCGATATTGCTAATGTGAAAGGGATAGATCCTAAAACAGGGGATATTATGGAAAGAGTTTCGAGTGATTCTGTTCCCTTTAGTGCTTTGGCATTTAAAATAATGACAGATCCTTATGTTGGTAAGCTAACATTTTTTAGGGTATATTCTGGTGTGTTAAAGACTGGTTCCTATGTGTATAACTCTACACAGGATAAAAAAGAGAGAATTGGAAGACTTTTGCAAATGCATGCTAATAAGAGAGAGGAAATAGAAGAGGTTTGTAGCGGAGACATTGCAGCAGCAGTTGGTCTGAAATTTACAACTACCGGCGACACTCTTTGTGATGAAAATAATCCTATTATTCTTGAATCAATGGTATTTCCAGAACCAGTAATATCTGTTGCAATTGAGCCAAAGTCAAAAGCAGATAGTGATAGACTCACAATGGCTCTTCAAAAAATGGCAGAAGAGGATCCTACTTTTAAGGTACATGTAGATCAGGAGACAGGACAGACTATTATAAGAGGAATGGGAGAGCTTCATTTAGAGATAATTGTTGATAGAATTTTTAGGGAATTTAAGGTTGCAGCAAATGTAGGTGCTCCACAGGTTGCTTATAGAGAGACGATTACTGCTCTTTCTGATGTGAATCATAAGTATGCAAAGCAATCAGGTGGACATGGACAGTACGGTCATGTTATGATTAGATTTGAACCATTACCACCAGGGAGTGGTTTTGTTTTTGAAAACAAGATAGTAGGTGGTAAAATTCCAAAAGAGTATATTCCAGCAGTAGAAAAGGGTATTGTAGAGGCTTCGCAAAGTGGAGTATTGGCAGGATATCCAGTAGTTGATTTTAAGGCTGTATTGTATGATGGTTCTTTTCATGAAGTTGATTCATCAGAATTGGCTTTTAAAATATGTGCTATTCAAGCTTTTAAAGAGGGTATGCAAAAGGCTAAACCAGTACTGTTAGAACCTATAATGGCTGTAGAGATAGTTTCACCTGATGAATATACAGGTGATATTATTGGAAATCTTAACTCTAAGAGAGGCAGAATTGAGAGCATGGAGGATAAGAATAAGGTAAAAATCATAACTGCAAAGGTTCCATTGGCTAATATGTTTGGCTATTCTACTGTGGTAAGATCTCTTTCACAAGGAAGAGCAAATTATACTATGCAGTTTGATCATTATGAAGAGGCTCCAAAAAACATTGCTGAGGAGATAATAAAAAAATATTCAAAATAATTATTTGTAAATAATATTTTAGGAGGTTATTAAAATGGCAAAAGAGGTATTTCAAAGGACAAAACCACATATCAATGTTGGTACAATTGGGCATGTTGACCATGGCAAAACTACCTTGACTTCTGCAATAACAATGTATTGTGCATTAAAGGGTAAGGCAAAGGCTATGAAATATGAAGACATTGATAATGCGCCAGAGGAAAAGGCTAGAGGTATTACTATTAATACAAGACATGTTGAGTATGAGACTGAGAAAAGACACTATGCACATGTTGACTGCCCAGGACATGCGGATTATATTAAAAACATGATTACAGGTGCTGCCCAGATGGATGGAGCTATATTGGTAGTATCAGCAGCCGATGGGGCTATGCCACAGACAAAGGAGCATATTTTACTTGCAAGACAGGTAGAAGTTCCTTATATTGTTGTTTTTATCAATAAGGTTGATATGGTAGATGATCCAGAGTTATTGGATTTAGTTGAAATGGAAATTAGAGATCTATTAAAATCTTATGAATTTCCTGGTGATGAAATTCCAGTTGTAAAAGGATCTGCAAAGGGTGCTATGGAAAATCCAAATGATCCTAATGCTACAAAGTGTATCCAAGATTTACTCGATGCATTAGATAGTTATATTCCTCAACCTAAAAGAGATGAGGACAAAGATTTCTTAATGCCAGTAGAAGATATTTTTACAATTTCTGGAAGAGGAACAGTTGCTACTGGTAGAATAGAAAGAGGTTCAATTCTTCTTAATACAGAAGTAGAAATTGTTGGTATTAAGCCAACTAAAAAGACAACTGTTACTGGTATAGAGATGTTTAATAAGACACTTGATAAGGGTATAGCAGGAGACAATGTTGGATTACTTTTAAGAGGTGTTGATAAGAAAGAGATTGAAAGAGGACAGGTTATTGCTAAACCAGGTTCTATAACTCCTCATAAGAAATTTACTGCTACTACTTATATTTTAAAGAAAGAAGAAGGTGGCAGACATACAGCTTTCTTTGATGGTTATAGACCTCAATTTTTCTTTAGAACAACAGATGTTACTGGAACAATACATTTACCACAAGGTGTTCAGATGGTAATGCCAGGTGATAATATTACTTTAACCTGTGAGTTGATTAATACAATAGCAATTGAGAAAAATTTGAGATTTGCTATTAGAGAAGGCGGAAGAACAGTTGGTGCTGGTTCTGTTGTAGAGATTTTAGAATAAGATTGTTTTTTCATAAAAACCCCTATTTTAATCATAGGGGTTTTTTTGTTTACTATATTTTTTTTATTTTTAAAAGATAAAACATGTTAAAAAAATAAAAAAAATGATAAAATTTAGTTGATTTTTTTTAAAAAATATGTTATATACCTACAACCTAAATTTTAAATTCTTTTTGAGGTAATAAATATGAAAAATAAAATAAGAGTAAGATTAAGAGCTTATGATATAGAAGTTTTAGATCAAGCGGCAAAGTCTATAGTGAATGCAGTTAAAAAGAGTGGGGCAAAATTTTATGGGCCTGTTCCTTTACCTACTAAGATTAATAGATTTACTGTTTTAAGATCAGTAAACATTAATGTAAAGTCAAGAGAACAGTTTGAAATGAGAACGCATAAAAGGCTTATTGATATTGAACCAGTAGAAGGAACATTAGAGTCTTTGATGAAGTTAGAACTCGCTGCTGGGGTTGATGTTGATATAAAATAAAAAAAGAAAAAAGATAAAGAAAAAAAAGGAGGTTTTACAAAATGAATGGTTTAATTGGGGAAAAAATAGGAATGACACAGTGTTTAGATGAGAAGGGAAGACTCGTTCCTGTAACTGTTATTAAAGTTGAAAAAAATGTGATTGTTAATATAAAAAACAAAGAAAGAGATGGTTATAATGCCATTGTTTGTGGGATTAAGGATTTAAAACTTAATAAAGTTAACAAACCTTTGGCAGGTTTTTTTGAAAAAAACAGTTTGACACCAAAGAGATTTTTAAGGGAAATTAGAATAGATGATCCATCTTCTTATTCGATTGGGCAGAATATAGGGCTAGAAATTTTTGAGAATGTGAATTTTGTAGATGTTACTGGTATTTCTAAGGGAAAAGGCTTTCAAGGGGTTATGAAGAGGCATAATTTTCATGGAGGACCTGCTACCCATGGTTCTAAATTTCAAAGACAGAATGGATCTACGGGGCAAAACACATTCCCTGCAAAGTCTTTCAAAGGGGTTAAAAGAGCGGGTAGAATGGGAAGAGAAAGAGTTACAGTTCAAAATTTAAAGATTGTTAGCAAGTCAATACAGGATAGTATTTTATTGATAAAAGGTGCAATTCCTGGTATAAAAAATGGTATTGTTTTAATAAGAAAAGCTATAAAAAAAGCTTAATTTTTTGATATAAAGTAAATTATAAATACAAATTATAATTATTTTTTAGTAAGGAAAATAAAATGAAGATAAAAGTTGTTGATGTTAATGGAAAAGAGATAAAGAAATTAGAATTGAGTGATGAGATTTTTGGCATTGAGCCAAATAGATATTCTATTTATGAAGCAATAAAGAATGAACTTGCTAATGCAAGACAGGGTACAGTAAGCACAAAGACTAAGGCAGAGGTTGTTGGTTCTGGTGCTAAACCATGGAAACAAAAAGGAACTGGTAGGGCAAGAGTTGGTACAAAGAGGAATCCTGTTTGGACTCATGGTGGTGTTGCGTTTGGTCCAAAACCAAGGGATTTTTCTTATGTTTTGCCAAAAAAGGTAAAGAGACTTGCTTATAGATCTGTCTTCTCAATGAAGATAAAAGAGGATAATTTAGTTGTTATTGATAAAATTGAATTGAAAGAGGGCAAAACAAAGGAATTTTTAACATTGTTGAAGAATATAATTGCCAAAGAGGGTAGGTATACCTTAGTTTTGACAGATAAAGATCTTTTAGTTAAGAGAGCAGCAAGGAATTTGCCTTTTGTTAAGACTTTAAGCAGTGTAAGAATGAATGTTAAAGATCTTTTTTATTCTGATAAGATTGTTTTAACAGAAGAGGCAATTTTGAGTGTCAATGAGATTTTACAAAAAGATTTAAAAGAGAAAGTAAAAAACAAAGAATAAATTATATTATCTATTATAGAGGAAGTAAGTTATGAATAGTAATGAAATTTTAATAAGACCTGTTTTAACAGAAAAGGCAACTTTTTTAAGAGACAAATTAAATAAATATGTTTTTATTGTGCATAAAGATGCTGATAAGATCTCTATTAAGAGAGCGGTTAAGGAGATTTTTAATGTAGAACCTGTTTGTGTTAATATAATTAATAGAAAAGGTAAAGAAAAAAGAGTTAGATATAAATATGGTTATACACCATCTATAAAAAAGGCAATTATTACCCTTAAAAAAGGGGATAAGATAGGAATATTTGAAGGTGTATAGAGACTACAAGTAATTCATAAAAAAATAATTTAAGGAAGGTTTTAAGGAGAAGAAAATGGGTATAAAGAGATATAAACCAGTGACGCCAAGTTTAAGAGCAATGACTGTTCTTACTTTTGATGAGATAACAGATGATAAACCATTAAAATCTCTTGTAAAGGGTAAAAAGAGAAGTAGTGGTAGAATGAGGACAGGTAGAATCTCTGTTAGACACAGAGGTGGTGGTGCAAAGAGAAAATTTAGAGAGATAGATTTTAAGAGAGATAAATTTGATGTTGAGGCAAAAGTTGTTTCTATACAGTATGATCCAAATAGAAGTGCTAATATTGCTTTATTGTCTTATAAAGACGGAGAAAAGAGATACATTGTTGCTCCATTGGATTTAAAAGTTGGAAGCACAATAATATCAAGTAAAAAGGGTGTTGAGATAGAAATTGGGAATGCTACTTTATTGAAAAATATACCTGTGGGGACAATTGTTCATAATGTAG
>LNGD01000061.1 GCA_001587675.1 Candidatus Methanofastidiosum methylothiophilum | reverse complement strand
GCTTCTCATTCAGTTGGCTCGTCCTCTAGACATGGCCCTAATGGCGGAGTTGATGTTGCAGGCGTTCGTGCGTGCCTCTCGCATGGGCGCGCGTGTGCCCGCGTGGGCCTGCCGCCTGGGGGCCGGGAGGCCGGTCGGGCCTGGTGTCGGGGGGGCTTGCCTATTTGGAGGGCAGCTTTTCAAGGGGGCTGGATTTTGGGAAGCAATGGCGGGTTAGCTTTTATTACTGGCTGAAAATTATCACCGAACAACTATGAATAACACGCAGAGTCGCAGAGCGCACAGAGACTTAACGGCGGAGGACGGAACAGTCTCCAGCTTTGCGATCCTTGTGGGCCTTGGGCTAACCCCGCACGGACAGCCCATCGGCGGTGCTGCATCTTGCCACGGTCCATGGCTCGTGCTCGTGGGTCCGCCGCCTGTGGCCGGGCCATATGGGCCGCATCGTCGTCAGCCAAGTGACCAACTTTAAGTGCTCATCGAGGTTTATAAGTTTAACATAAGGAATGTAGGTTAGATTAGATAAGTCCTGAGTTAAAAACGGATCGTTCCGCTCTGGAATAGGCTATCCTTGCATCTGAATAAAGACCTAATGCAGTTAAAGCTAGACCTTTCCCATTCCATGCCTTGGATAGCATCGGATTGAGATCTATAGCCCTACTAAAGCATTCATTGGCTTCTTGGTAGCTATTCACATTGATAAGGACATTACCTTTATAGTACCATACAATAGGTATTGAAGGTTCAGAATTAATGACTCTATCAAAACAATTTATAGCCTCTTTATGTTGACCTAGATTTTCATGGCTGATACCTTTATTAATCCAAGCAATAATAAAATCTGATTTGATGGTTATAGCTAAATCATAATATGAAATGGCTTCCACAATCTTATTTAAACGAACAAGAGTGAGAGCTTTATTATATAGAAAGAATGGGTTAGATGAGTTGATATCAATTGCTTTGTTGTAACAAATAATTGCACTTTCAAAATTATTTAAATTATATAACACATTGCCTTTATTGTTTAATACATATGCATCTACTTGACATAGTTCTAACGCCTTATCGAATGATTTAAGAGCTTCATAGTATTTGCCTATTTTATTAAGAATGGTGCCCTTATTATTCCATATTTTAATATTAGTTGGATCAAGTTCAAGAGCCTTCTCATTGGATTGAATAGCATCTTCGTAAAGATACAATTTCTTTAGAGCTAGGGCTTTATTGTACCATGCTTTTGAATTAAAAGGGTTCTCATTAAGTATATTATTATAGAATTCAAGAGATTCATTATATCGGCCTAGCATATAAAGTGCAATACCTTTATTAAAAATAGATAATGAGTGTTTTGCGTTTATGTCGAGTACTTTACCTAGATATTTAAGTGCATCATCGTATTTATCTAATTTCATTAAAGCTATTGCCTTAAAGTAAAAAGCATCCAAAACTAATGGATCTATTTTAATAACTTCATCAAATGATTCGATTGCCTTTTCATATTGGGATAATGCGATAAAAGCTCTACCTCTATTGTAATAACATTCGAGTGATTTATCGATTATATGCGCCTTTTCATAACATTTAATGGCTTCATTATAATCACCTTCCTCAAAGAAATTATTACCCTTCTCAATCAGTGAATGTGCATTCAATGCCACATAACCAAACTGTATTATCTCATGTGCAACTAAATTATTTGCCAATTTTAAAATTCCTTCTTCTGGAATCCTTAATATTTCAGATAGATCTTCTACGCATATACCCGGATTATTTTTCACTATATTGAATAATTCCTGCTCTATTTCCATTGATTGTCTTTCTAAGTGCAACTTATGAAGAAAATTGGTTTTAGTTGCATAACCATATCCTATAAGCCCTTTATCTCTAATTCGTTGAATTGATTTAGATAATGCCCCTCTAGATAATATTTTCATGTTTATTAGATCTTCAAATTGAATACAAGGTGTTTCTTTTATAGCTTCTAGGACCTTTGCATCATTTTCATCTGATGTTAGCCGAATATTACTTTTGATCCCAAACGCCCTCATTCTACTATATACATATTGCTTGTTGTAACCATATTGACTTGCAAATTGAGCTGGTGTCATTTTCATTAAATGATATTCTAGTTTTTCCTTTGTTAAATGGGTTTTTTTTGATTTATTCGAGAATTTGTTTAAATTGTATTTTCTTGCATTATATGCAATCTTATTAATAGAACATCCAAAAATTTCGGCGCACTCGCGATAATTTTTGCCTTGATCCAACGCTATTCGTAATTGTTCGATTGAGATATTTGATTTATCTTCTAATATATTTAAATTATATTTTTTTGCATAGTAACTAACAGTTTGGGATGAACAACCGAATGTTTCGGCACATTCTCGATAGGTCTTACCTTGGGTTAATGCTATTCTCAATTTTTCTTTTGCATTTTCAGGTAATTTTTTGGGACTTTTTGATCCATCGATGCTGATAGCTTCATTACTATCTTGGTTAGATGTGATCGGATTGCTGAGGTTATGTTCATTTTGAGATAATTCTAAAAGATATTGCTCCACCTTTGAGCGATTTGAGTTAAACTTATCTTCAAATTCAGGAGCAATATGAATCGGATAAACCAGTAACCTTTTAAAAATAGCCAAATTTAGTTCGTGCTTTGAGTTTTGAGATAAGTTATTTTGAAAAAATGTCAAAATAGTCTCTAACTCACATATAAAATCATTTATTTCATTCCGAGCTATCTCAGATTCATTTCCCAACAAATGCTCCTGCAAAGCAATTGATATCTGACTATCTCCAAGCGATGAGATTAAATTCGATCTGAGTTCTTGAGGCAAGTTCATCTCTTTTACTAGGGAGATAAAGAGACCTCTTTTATTGATTTCAAAATCCCTTTTATGATAGAAAGGGCTAATAATCGAAAAAATCTGCTTATAAGCCTTGCAGATCTTTTTTAGTGATCTAATATCCAATATATCAGAACTCATGCTTCTCATCTACTTTTTAATTATCTTATAATCCCAATTTCGTAAAATCTAATGTGCCTATTTCCTCCATACGATGTATTTCATTTATTCCCCATTCAGCATGTTCAACAAGTAACATCATTCGTTCCTTTGGTGATAAATCCGGATAGAGCCCAATCATAGTAGCAGCTAAGATACCCTCTGGATCAAGGCTATTTATGTTTTCAAAAGTTTCCATTTCTAATTCTTCTTTAAAAGATTTTTCTAATAATAATCCAAGAGCTGCTCCCAATCTCCAAATATCACCTAAGTCTTTGAAAAGACCTTTTGATTTTAGATGATTCATCTTAGCTTTTGCTTGTTTACTTGCTGGAATTACTCGTGCGTCTCCAAAAACATTTGATTCATCATTCATGAATTATCCCCTATTACTATTTATCAAAATCGCTGAACCTTCTTGCTCATTTCTGAATACTATTGAGTGGTCACTTTTATCACTCCCATTGAGGTAAACTATATCGCCTTCCCTAAACTCTCTATCGGTTACTAGTAATACTAATTGATCTGCCAATTCAGAGATATATCTTAATACGCGCTCGCCGTGATTAATATCCAATCTACCAAATGGAGTATCCATAAATACAGGAGCTTTAATTTGTGCACACTTATTTAACGCACCAATTAATGCTAATGCAACCAATTGTTCTTCCCCTGAGGACCTCCATTCGCTTCTATCTAAAATGGTTCCTTCATTAGTCACAATGCTCAAACCGTATTGATCATTAATCTTAAGATGATCAAACGTATCCTTTGAGCGGATCTTTTTAAATATCTCAGACGCAGTATATTCGATATCGTGTTTTTTATCATCCCGATATAGTGCTATAGCTTTTTCGAAAACTTTTATCAATGGATCTACATTATCTATGGCGTTATTTAAATTATTTATTTCCTTTTTATCTATATTTCTAATTTTTGTATCCAATTCCTTTTTGAGTTCTTTCAAGCCATCATTTTCCTCAACTTGGACTTTTAGCTCTCCCTGAAGTCTTCCTTCTTCATTTATTCTACTTTCAATTTCATATACAAGCTTTCTAGGCTGATCTGCGTCTATACCTTTCAATTTTTCTAATATCGAAGATAACTCGGATTTATATGTTGCTAATTTTGCATCAATAATATTAACATATTTATCTATATCTACGAACTCTTCTCTTTTCGAAGCTTGGTTCGCTAAAAGCTCTAATCTACTCTTGTGACGCTCGAATTCTAGATTTGGCTCGGGCACATGGGTCAATAAGATTATATCTTCTTTTACAATTTTGAGTTCATTTTCAAATTGATCAAGCTTTTCTTTGTTTAGTATAGTTCCACATGTTTTGCATTTCGCTTCAGAGATTCCGTTCTGTAATACTTCAGCTTTCTCTAATAAACGTTGTTTTCGATTATATTTATCATATGATGCTTTATTTTTCTCATCTAAACTTAATATCGCTTTTTCTGATACAGGAATAAGAAGCGTCTTATATAATCCAGCTGCGCATTTCTGTAATTCCTTTAATTTTTCGATTCTATTATTCTCTTCTTTTTTAATTTCTCGCTCTAATCTTAGCCTCTCTTCGCCCATCTCTTGAACGTCTTTTATTCTTGCCAATTCCAGCTTTTTAGAGCTAATCTCTTCTTGAACTATTATTAATTGTTCTTTCAACTTTGTTATAATATCATTTTTTTCTTCGATACGCTCAGAAATAAAGTTCAAATCATCTGCTAATTCCTTATAGTCTTTTCCGCCACAATTCTTTATCGCTTGGCTAAGTCTTTTTTCAAGTTTAGACCTAATAGCGGTTAGATCGTCTATTGCGTTCTTAAAATGCGGAACTCCGATTATCAACTCAATTGAATTCTTTAATAATCTTGATCGGCTATTTTCTTCAAGAAGCTCCTCATAATCTCTTAACATCTCACCATCGAAGAAATAAAATCTACTTACTTCGTGAGGTATTATTCGTTCAATTTCATTTTGGGCATCCTGAATAGGTTCCCCTTCACGGGCGAGAGTTAAAACCATGCCTTCATCATAACTCTTATCGGTGTGCTTTTTGGCCTCCATTTTTCTGTTGAGAATCCATCTTTTCTTTTCATGAGTAAAATAAATAGTTACCCCAAAATGGTAGTTACCCTCTCTAAAAGCTCTTTGATTCAAAAGTGAAGTTTCACGGATTTTTTCTCTCATTCTATCATAAACGTTGTTATATAAACCCCAAACCACAGCTCTTTGCAATGATGTTTTACCTTGTCCATTGCCTCCACGTATTATGTGCACTCCTTTGCTATTCTCCGGAAATTGTATACCATGTTTTCCATAAAATGGCCCAAAATTAAAGATGTCAATTTTCTGAATTTGCATATTATTTTCCCCCAAATTTTTGAAGAATTAGATGCTCTATTTTATCTTGGCAGCTTGACCTATCGTCCTTTAAAGGATATGTCATAACCAATGCTAATACAGTACTTAGAACTTCATCATACTCAGGTCGGCCTATATCTCTATTAATATCCTTTATGATTTTCAACAAATCCTGGTATTCCATAATTATTCCTCAAACTCTTCACAAATACTCAATTGAGCGTCTGAGTTTAAATCAACGCCGTATTCTTCGCATAATCTCCATAAACGATGCGGCACGTCTTTATTATCTGCAAGTTTGGCAAATTCCCAAGCCCTTGCCAATTCACTTCTCACCATAGGTAAAAAATCGCTATGCTTAGAATCCGGCATCGGCAATACAATTGTATCGATTATTAACGCCTTCTTTTTTCCTTTAGCTTTTCTGAGTACTCGTCCTCTTCTTTGGATGTATTCCCGCGGATTTGTAGAAGAGGACAAGATCAAAGCTCCATCGACCGCTGGTATATCAACACCTTCATCCAAACATCTTATACTTACTATTATCCCAGGTTGGCTCTCTAAGTGTTTCAGTGTTAAATCCTTGTCGGCTTGGGACATCTCTGAGTGGTATATCAAAATTGGAACATATTTTATATTGATTCTTAGTATATTTGCTATGGCTTCCATTTGTTTAAAATTATCGCAGTATATTATCCAGCGACCGTTCTCTGGGTATTTTTCCTTAATGACACGACATGCGCATTCTATTTTAGCCTGAGAATTTTTTTGGATACGGGCACGCCTTATAAACAAGTTCAGTAATTTCTTATCGTTGGTAAATTTGAAATCCTCATTTTGTTTGAGTCTAAGTGGAATTATTCTAGCAATTTCTGAAGTTATTTTATTCCACTGATTTTGCTCTTCCTCAGTCAAATTGACTATTTCGAAATCATAATCGTAATAACTTAGAAATTTGCCCAAAATAGGAATCTCCTTATCATCATTTCGAGAGAGCTTTACTTTACCACTGAGCGGAAGGTCATAAATAGGAGTGCATCCAAACACAGCCTTTAAAGCTTCATCCCCTTCTTGGTCGAAAAGCCTCTCTGGAGTCGCAGATAGCCCCAATTTTTCTTTAAAATTAAGCTGCAAAATAATACGATTGGTAGTGCTTCCTAGTCTATGCACTTCATCTGCAATCAAAATTGGATTTTCTGCTTGGCTAAAGTATTCAATAAAATCTTTTGTAGATGCAATGCTCATTGTGGCTAATATTATTCTCGGTTGAGGGTAGTTCGAAATAAACATTCTCTTTGCTATATTATTTTTCCACCGCCGGCAAGGAGTAAGGGCACATCAGGGTACAGCTTTATAATATTATCCTTCCATTGAGATAGAAGTATTCTGCTTGGAACTAGTATTAATATTGTCCTGCCCTCCCTTATTAATTTGGAGATTGCAGAAAGTGCAGTTATTGTTTTACCGGTCCCTGTAGCCATCGAGAGTATGCCTAATCTACCTGCGGATTCCCAGGCTTCAATTGCTTGGGTCTGATAATAATACAGTGAAATTGCATTCGAGGATTGCTGTTTTTTCCTTTGCATGTCTCTCATTTTAGCTCCTTTTCGACAGTCCTCTAAATTAGAATACGATCGATATTTAGCAAGAGCATTTCGCTCTAAGTCATTTATTGCTCTCACCCTAGTATTCTTTGTCCCACCATCAAAAAGCCGTTCGAGATATAATGCTTTCCTTAGGGCTTTAGATGATTCAAATTCGCTTCCCCAGCTTTTATATAAATCGAACTCTTCATCATTACTCCAATCTTCGATAGAGCTTACAGCACGTTGAGTTTCATTTCCCGAACCAGAGAAAACTACCATGTTCTCGTGTGAATCATAAAAAATTCCTATTTTTCTATGATAAATACCCCCAAATTTAACGGCTATGTAGAGGTCTAATGATCCATTTTCAATTAGAACCCTCAGCATATTTAGGCAGTCTAATTCTTTTGGGTCCCGAGACATTACTTCGAATAATTCAACCAAACTCGTTTCTATTTCTCTCGACGATCTATGACCTCGAAGTTCATACCCTTCTCTTGCAGTTTCTTCTTCTTTTGCAGGAATATCCGGAGAACATACTATCCTTACTCTGCCTCCTGAAATAGCAAAATCAAGAAGAGCTTCTCCCAATTCTCTATATATATTAGCACGAAAATATCCAACAGCCCTATCATACCTCTTTGACACACTTAAACAAGGACTGTATAGATCATTTATGATATCATCGTCTTCTGTATTATATTCAGGCTTTAATTCTATATCTTGGAGGGATTTATTTTGAGCGAATTCCATTATGGATCGTCTCCTATCGTTTAAGTTTCTCCACATCAATATGTTTATTATCAGCTTATTTTATAATGATTATTTAATCATCTACTATAAACTATGCAATCTCCTTTAATTGATGGATCTTCAAATCTAATTACAGCTTGTTCAGCAAATTTTTCACTAATTTCAATAGATCTCCATTTCCTCCCCGACCTTTCCGCGCAAAATCCAGTCGTATTACTTCCAGCAAATGGATCTAAAACTATGTCACCTGGATCAGTTAGGAAATCGATAAAAAACGTTGCAAGTTCAAGAGGCATTCTCGCAGGATGCAACTGGACACTTCTCTCACGACACGTCTTTAAAAAGAAATCGTTGGAGTTGGTATTTGCTATGCTCAATACATTCTTTGGTAACCTTATATCTTGGTTTTTGATTGGCTCTAATTCAATCAAGTTATGCATTATGCTTCCATTGTTATCTATTAAGAAGCTTGTCTGACCGATTTCATACTGCGACGGTCTTTTTCCAGCGTTATATTTTTTTGATTTCAATAGATTTTTCATATCTTTGCTATAGGGCCTTAAAATCTTTTTATTATCTGCCTTTGGGTGATCGGATTTTGACATCCACCAAATTCGGGTAAAACTATCAACAACCCTTATTCTCTCAATTGTCACCCACTGTGTCGGTGAAGGTAGCCTTGATGGATTATAGCAAATGAACTCTTGGCATAATCTAAGATTCGCTTTGGGATTATTTACAAATCCTAATAAAGATTCCAAATTTAAAAGTGATTGGATAGGACGTCTTGGTTCCCAAGCATTTCCTAACTCTAGAACGATTGAACCATCGTCTTTTAAAAGAGGCGAAAATATTTCTGCAAAGGATATAAACCATTTTTTATAATTCTCGCCGTTCAAATTGCCGTAACTTTTTTTATTATTAAGCGGAAAGGGCGGGGAGGTTAATATTAATTGGACTTTCCCCAATAATGTTTCATTAAGACAGGATTCTAGAATATCTTTAGAGTCGCCTATATAATATTTTCCTAATTTAGTTTTATATAGAACACTATCCATAAATATTACCCATAACGATAGGTAACTGGTTTGACCTCGATTGATTCATCGTATACTTGATCATTAATGGTACCTCAAGAGGACGCTAGACATAACTAAGCCATCCTTTATTAAGGCTCTCCTTGTGATAATAATCTTAATACTTCTATATATCTATAGATTTCTATTCCTAACAGTCTGTTTATTCTGACAAGAATTTACTTTCAGAAGGTAGCGTGCCAAGTCTACCTTAATTTAATAATAAAGAAATTATTATTCATTTTACCGTCCAATCTTTCCTCATATCTTTTCACAATTTCCCTGCATAATTCCGATATCCTCCGCCATCTTTCTCAAATAGTTCCTTATATGCCTCCCACCCACGGCTATGCTGGAGGTGAGGCGACCAGACACGACTACAGAATACGAGCATTTCATTTCAAGCGCATATCCTTCGAAGTTGGGCCCTCCTCCCAACTTTCTGGCGGGCAT
>LNGD01000060.1 GCA_001587675.1 Candidatus Methanofastidiosum methylothiophilum | reverse complement strand
TCAGCTTCAAGGGCACCATATGGGCAAAGAGTTATGCATACACCACAACCGCTGCATACTTCCTCGTTTATTTCACAAATCAAAGGTTCCTTGTGGAGGAAATCCGAGGAGAACAAGGATAAAACTTTTGATGCTGCAGCCCCAGCCTGAGATACAGATTCAGGGATATCTTTAGGTCCTTGGGCTGCACCGGCAAAGAATATTCCAGAGGTCATGCTCTCAACTGGCCTTAACTTTGGATGAGCTTCCTTTAAGAAACCATTTTCATCAACTGAAATCTTAAGTTTTTGTTTTAGCTCTGTTATTCCAGATGACGGCTCAATTGCCATTGCTAGAACTGCAAGATCCGCCTTAACTTCAACTTTTTTTCCTGTAAGTGTGTCTACACCCCATACAACGACTTTGTCTCCATCCTCAAAGATCTTCGATACTTTTCCTCTTGTGTACAGTGCATGGTCTTCTTCAGTAGTTCTGTAGTAAAACTCCTCATAATCCTTCCCGGCCGTCCTGACATCAATATAAAAGACATATGCATTGCCATCATGGACTTTATGTTTGAAGAGCATGGCATGTTTTGCAGTATACATGCAGCATATTTTTGAACAGTAGGGCTTATGTTCTTCGATATCCCTTGAACCTGCACACTGCACAAAGACAACATCTTTTACAGGTTTCCCATCTGACGGCCTAACTATTTGCCCGCCGGTAGGTCCAGACGCAGAAAGCAACCTTTCAAATTTAAGCCCAGAAATAACATTTTGGTATCTTCCGCCTCCGTAATCTGAGAGATTTTCTAGTGGGTACTCTTGATAACCAGTTGCAACTACTATTGCCCCAGCATCAACTTCCATTACTTCTTCTTGCATGTTGAAATCTATTGCACCAATCTTACAGATTTTTTCACAAATTCTGCATATTCCTTTTTGATAGTACAGGCAGTTTTCTCTATCGATTACAGGTTTGTTTGGCACGGCCTGAGGAAACGGAATGTAAATGGCAGCCCTTTTGGATAAACCCTCTTGGAATTCAGACGGCACCTTAGAAGGGCATTTATTGTAGCAGTCCCCACAACCAGTGCACAAATCCCAGTTAACTGAAGTAGGCTTTTTCTTAATCTTTACTTTGAAGTTTCCAACGTAGCCACTAATACCTTCTAATTCAGAGTACGTCAAAAGCTCAATGTTTGGATGATTTGCGGCCTCAACCATCTTTGGAGTCAGGATGCACTGTGAGCAATCAAGTGTTGGGAAGGTTTCTGATAGTTTTGCCATTTTTCCCCCAATTGATGAATCTTTTTCAATAAGGTATGTTTTGTAACCACCGTTAGCAATATCAAGGGCAACCTGAATACCAGCCACACCCCCGCCTATCACAACTGCTTTCTTTGTAATAGGGACTTCTATATCACTAAGGGAAGTATCGTTTTTGACCTTTTCAACGATACTCTTTGTAATTTTAACTGCCTTTTCAGTTGCTTTATTCTTATCTTCATGAACCCAGCTGCAGTGCTCTCTTATGTTTGCAATTTCACATTGATATGGATTTAATCCGGCATTTTTTGAATTTAAACGAAATGTTTTTTCATGAAGAGTAGGAGAGCATGCCGCAACAACGACACGGTCAAGCTTTTCCTTTTCAATAGTTTCTCTCATGAGTTTTTGGCCAGGGTCTGAGCACATGTATATATAAGTTCCTGCATATGCCACACCCTCCATTTTAGAGATCTCGTTTGCCACCTTTTCAACGTCAACTGTTCCAGCAATGTTTGAGCCACAGTGACAAACAAAAACACCTACCCTCGGAGAAGAAGAGTTAGAATCCATTCAAAGTCATCTCTCTAATTTTGTACTACTAATATAATTTTTCTAGTTTTAAATGTTTTGGTTATAGAATACATGCTCACCAATTAATAATCAATAAATAAAAATTTTTCCGGATAAAATTGGTAATAAAATCAATTTTACCGAATAAGACGTTCAGCTCATTTACTATTAAATGAAAATTTGTATAATTTTTTAATGTTTTTTGACTTTTTATCTATATTAATTGATATTTATTATACAAATGGTCAAAATATTATCGATATTTGCCTAAACAACAATCTTTTTAAAGCGAAAAAACAATATGTATACGGAACTCTATTTTTTGGGGGATTAAATGATAGATGAAACCCTAGTAAAAAACACCATAATTGAACTTCTAAAGGATTCATCAACAAAGCTTCCTTTAGATGTCAAGACTGCCTTGGAAAAGGCTTATCAAATTGAGGAAGGGCCGGCAAAGGCCCAATTAGAGGCTATAATTAAAAATGTGAAAATGGCTGAAGAAACATCTACACCATTGTGCCAGGATACGGGTGTCCACATTTTTTTTGTTAAGATTGGCGATGTTGGGAATCCAAAATTAGAGAAAAAACTGCCCAGTATAATTATTGACGGCGTTAGAGAAGCTACTAAAAAAGTGCCATTGAGGCCTAACGCAGTTCATCCACTCACAAGAAAGAATCCTGGAGATAACGTTGGGGATTACATGCCCTATGTCAATTACATGCCTATCGATACAGATTACATTGAGATAACTGCTATGCCAAAGGGTGCAGGAAGTGAAAATATGTCAAAGGTCGCAATGCTAAATCCCTCTGACGGGTTAAAAGGGATCAAGAAGTTTGCACTTGACACAGTTGTAAGCGCTGGGTCAAAACCTTGCCCACCGACAATAATTGGGCTTGGGATAGGGGGCAGTGCAGATATTTCAATAAAGCTTGCTAAGATGGCATTATTAAGGCCACTTGATGAGAGGCACCCTGACCCTGCTGTAGCTGCTTTAGAAAAAGAGCTCTTTGAAGCGTTTAATGCCCTTGGAATCGGGGTCATGGGGCTAGGTGGAAAGACTACTGTTCTAGGAGTAAACGCCGAGCTTGGCTATTGCCACACAGCGTCACTTCCAGTTGCTATAAATGTCCAGTGCTGGGCCGGGAGGAGAGCCACAGCTAGAATATACAAAGATGGGAGGGTAGAGCATCTTACCTACAAGAGGTGATATCATGGATAAAATATTAAATTTACCCCTTGATGAAAAAACTGTTAGGGAGTTAAAGATTGGAGAGACAGTTTATCTAAACGGCATTTTCTTTACTGCAAGGGATGAGGCACACATGCATGCTCTTGAATATGCTAAAGAAGGAAAGAAAATTCCATATGACTTTAAAGGTGCCGCAATTTATCACTGTGGCCCAATAATGGCAAAAGAAAATGACAAGTGGAGGGCAGTTGCAGCAGGACCCACAACTTCAACTAGGATGAACTCATTAGAGCCAGAGTTCATTGAAAAATTCAAGGTAGCTGCAATTATTGGAAAAGGTGGGATGTCAAAACCAACTGTTGACGCCATGCAGAAGTTTGGCTGCGTTTATCTTGCGATTACCGGTGGAGCAGCGGTGCTAGCTGCAAAGGGCATCAAAGAAGTGCTCGGTGTAGAATGGTTTGAGCTTGGGATGCCAGAGGCGTTATGGGTTTTAGTTGGGGAAAAATTTGGTCCGCTAACAGTTGCTATTGATGCTCACGGCAATAGCCTGTATGCTGATGTTGAAAAGGAAGTAGAAAAAAATATTCAAAGAGCAAAGGAGATTTTAAAGATTTAAGGTGATTTTATGGAAAAACTATCTAAAGAAGATTTAATTAAGAAAGCTTCAAAGCCAGCAGAAGATGCAATGAAACTACACCCATTTTACAAGGGAAAGATAGAGATTGCATCGAAAGTTTGTATCAGGGATTTCACAGACTTTGCTATTTGGTATACCCCTGGTGTTGCAGAGCCATGCAAAGCTATTCATAAGAACAAAGAAACAGTCTTTGATCACACTAACAAGGGAAATGCAGTTGCAGTTGTTTCTGATGGAACAAGGGTGTTAGGTCTTGGGAACATTGGCCCAGAGGCTGCAATGCCTGTTATGAAGGGAAAAGCATTACTGTTTAAGTATCTTGGGGGCGTAGATGCTTATCCAATGTGCATTGATACAAGGGATGCAGATAAGATTATTGAAGTCTGCAAACTGATAAAGCCTACATTTGGAGGAATTAATCTAGAGGATATTGAAAAGCCCAAATGCTTCTTTGTTTTGGATAAATTAAGGGCCGACCAGGAGATGGATATACCTGTATGGCATGATGATCAGCAGGGTACCGCCACAGTAGAAGTTGCTGGAGCAATTAATGCATTGAAAGTAGTTGGCAAAAAACTAAATGAGGCAAATATAGTTCTAGTGGGTACAGGAGCAGCAAACATCGCTACAGGAAGGGTCTTAGTTTCTGCAGGGGCAAATAAGAAGAATATCATTGCCGTTGATTCAAAAGGTATACTTAACGCAAATAGGAAGGATCTTGAGGCAGATAAAGTCAACAATCCTTTCAAATGGGACCTTTGCGTTAATGCAAACAAAGAGCAGAGAAGCGGCGGATTAAAAGAGGCATTAAAAGGAGCTGATATCTGTATAGCCGCTTCAAAGCCCGGGCCAGATACAATAAAGAAGGAAGAAGTAGCAGGAATGGCTACCGACGCAATTCTTTTCGCATCCGCAAATCCAATGCCAGAAATTTGGCCGTGGGAAGCAAAGGAAGCAGGTGTTAGAATTGTAGGTACAGGAAGAAGCGATTTCCCAAATCAGATTAATAATTCTATAGTCTTTCCAGGAATATTCAGAGGGGCATTAGACGTCCGCGCAAAAACTATAACTGATGAGATGTGTGTCGCAGCTGCATTTGAAATTGCAAAGACAGCAGAGGACAAAGGCCTATCTGACGAATATATCGTTCCAAAGATGAGCGAGTGGGAGGTATTCCCACGGGAAGCAGTTGCAGTGGGAATGAAAGCAATTGAGCAAGGAATTGCAAGGACTAAATACAATAAAAATGAGCTCTATGAAATCGCTGAATCGATTATAAAGAAAGCCAGAGACGAAACTCACATGCTAATGAAACATGGCATAATAGAGATGCCACCAAAATAATTTTTATTTAATTTTAATCTTAAAAAATTATCAATGGTATTAAAACTCTTTTTAATTACTTTTAGCATATATTTCGAGTTTCAATTAAAAAGCCATATTATAGAATTTATTTTTTAGTGTCGTACACTTTTTTCCTTAACTTAAAAGATCGAAGACGTACTACGTTATCAATTATTTCATAAGTAAGTCTGTATTTGCCAACTCTAATGCTCCATATCCCTTTAAGCTCATATCTAAGGGGTTTTCCCTTCCGGGGATTGTCCATAAGAATAAAAATTATTTCCTTAAGTCTCTTTTTAGATTCAGCATCTGCATTTTTTTATGTCTTTTTTGCAAGATGAAGGTATGTCTATCTAGTACATCTAATCCTTCAAAGGCCGTCTATAAAATCCTCTATCTCTTTTTTTGTGGTATATGATTCAAAGTGACCACTTTCAAAATCAACTTCACTTTGTTTTATGGCGTCTAGTGTATCCTTATCAGCTAAAACTTCAATAGTGTCAAGTAGCTCCTCTATTAGATCTTTTGTTTTAGACAAAAGCTCAATCTCTTCTTTTGATATTAAACGCTCCATTGATGAAGTTCCGTTCATCTTTTCACCATTATTATTAATATTTTCATATGTTAAAAGATTATTGGTAACTCTAACTATATGCTAATGAGGTCATTTTATCTCTAATCTTTGCGGAAAAATATACTTATGATATATTGTTGCCTTAACACATGAAATCGCTGAATCGATTATAAAGAAAGCCAGAGACGAAACTCACATGCTAATGAAACATGGCATAATAGAGATGCCACCAAAATAATTTTTATTTATTAAACATCAAAACTAATTTGTTTCTATATTCTATCATTTCCTTTTCTTTCAATTTATCGATAAAATCAATGATTTCTGAATTAAAAGATTCTGCCATCATAATCATTTCAAAAGTAACTTCTTTTGTAATATGAAAATCTACATAATACTGATTATCTATTGTTTCTCTTTTTGCACGTTCTAGTCCTGTTGTGTCTATGCCAAATATACCTTTTAAGAGTGTTATAATAGCAATATGATTTTCAGATTTTAAACCAATCCGGTAAAATAAAGCTAAAACAGAATGATACATTGAATATTAAGTCAGGGCTATGGAATCATTTAGTTGTCCTGCCTCTGCTAAAATCTTTGAAGAACTTAAAGATTCTTCAGACCTCTTTAGATAAGCATTTTTAAGATTCTCACTTGGCTCTACGATCTGAATCTTTTTCTCATCGAAAAGCTTAGCCAAAAAATCTGTTTTTATCATAGAATCTTTCAATTCCTTTTATAATAACATGATTTGATTCTATTTCCTTAATTAATAAGTTTTCTCTATCATATCTCCCAATTTTAACGCTTAATCTTGAGTCTATTAATTCAATTTCTTTTTTTATAGTGTAATCTTCTGTTTCTATAAAAATATCTATATCACTTGATTCTGAAGAGATACCTTTAGCATAGGATCCAAATATAATTGCCATATGTATATTTTCTTTATCTATTATTTTCTTTATTATGCTTTTTAGTTTGGGATATTTTTTCAAAAACAACATTAGATTATAACTCTCAGATATTATTACAAGGCTTCTAGCTTCAAGACTTTTCTTAATAAAGTAAGTGTAGTTCTTTCCTTCTACCTTATAATCAACTAAATTTTCTTTGTATAATTCATCGAGTCTTCTTTTAACTAAAGTTTGATTTGTCTTTAGTTTTCTAGCTATTTCTCTAATATGGCTTTCTTCCTTAAGAAGTATAAGAACTATATCATATTCGTTACAATTTTTTAACATATGTAATAAAATTGTTACAATATTATTTAAATCTTTTTGTTAAACTAATCATATGCAAATATTCGCTAAAATAAAAATTGAGATGTCACCAAAATAATTTTTATTTAATTTAAATTAAATAAATTTTCTATTATCATAAGTTTTAATAACCATATTCCCTAAGTAACTGTGTCATGAGAAGGGAAATTGAACTCTGGTGGCTTCAGGCAAAAAAGGATTTTTCAGTGGCGGAAATTTTATTTGAGAAAAAGAATATTATATAGTTGCATTTTTATGTCAACAATCTATTGAGAAGAGATTAAAAGCACTGCACTTGAAGAAAAATAAAAAGCCTGCAGATTTTACCCATTCTTTAGTGACTCTTGGAAATGCTTGCAAAATTCCGAATTCTCTTATGTTGATATTAAGAAATTCCACATTGGATTTTGTCATGTCAAGATATCCAGATGCTTCAGATGAATTACCTTATGAAATGTATGATAAAACTATCGCATCCCAGAGAATTGAAGGGACAAGGGAGGTTTTGAAATGGATAGAAAAAGAGCTAGAAGCCTAGAGGAACTTGTAGAGCTGATAAAAAAAGAGTACTCTCCTGAACTAATACTTCTATTTGGTTCAAGGGCGAGGGGAGATAATCTTATCACAAGTGATTACGATATTATAGTTGTTAGTAAAAAGTTTATAGGAATCCCTTTCTTAACTAGACTCTTCTTGATGCAAGACCTCTGGGATGGCGAGAGGCATCTAGATGCACTTTGCTATACTCCTGAAGAATATGAAAGGAAAAAACAGCAGATGGGAACTGTCCAGCAGGCCTCAATAGAAGGTGTTCCCCTTTAATTATTCAATATTTACTTCTTTCCTTTTGAAAAGAATTCAATAGACTCTTCTAGCTCTTTGTGTGACTTGGCGTATTCTTTTATGTAAATTCCCTTTTGGCAAGCTTCATGCTTTAACGAGTGCTCTTGCACCGACTCATCTTGATGCCCTGGCAACCTTTTCCCATAGCTTTGATAAAGCCACATTTCCTATTACGTCAATAAAGGGTTGATGAAAAGAGATGAAATCTGCTTTTAGAAGACCAGCGAAATTTTTAGCAGATAACACAAAACAAGGATTAGTTCAACAAAAACATTAAATAGTACTATATAAAATATATTAAAGAAGGTAATATTATGAGATCCAATATTAGTTTTGTCATTCCTGATAAAAAACTCGCAAAATTCTGTAAAGATAATCACATAAAGAAATTGTCCATTTTTGGATCGGCCTTGACAGAAGGATTTAATTCTAAAAGCGATATTGATCTCTTAGTAGAATTTGAAGAGGGACTTACGCCTGGGATTTTTAAAATATTAGATATGGAAGAAGAACTATCTTATTTTTTTGATGGGCGTAAAGTCGACCTAAGAACTCCAAACGACATTAGCAGATATTTTAGGGAACAAGTAACTGAAAGCTCAGAGGTAATCTATGCAAAATCCTAATTCTGACCTAGTTAGAATTAAACATATGTTTGACATTGCAAAAGAAATAATAGATTTTTCTAAAGGTAAAAACAGAGATGATTTAGAATTAGACAGGAAATTAACATTATCTTTAGTTCATTTACTTGAAATTTTTGGAGAAGCGGCTAATGGCATTTCTCTAGAATTTAAATCTAATAATTCTCAAATACCTTGGAAATCAATAATTGGCATGCGAAATAGGCTTATTCATGGGTATTATGATATAGACCTTGATGTAATATGGTCTACTGTAACGGAAGATATACCCCCAATTGAAAATAAACTTAAAAACATAATAGAAAAGCAGTAATTAAAATTTATAAGAAATTACTATACTTCAACATCAAGGGAATTTTTTAATGCGCTTTGGATTATCCCAGATTCCTCTTGGATGATATTGAATTCTTCATTTGTGTAGCAGAGATAATCAATATGTTTTTTGAAAGGTACTTTTTTTAAAAAGATGGACATTCTATTGACTGACTTAATATTTTCAAAAAAAGGGGAAATTAATATAACGTCAATATCAGAATCGGCTCTGACATTTCCTTTGATTCTAGATCCAAAAAGAATTAAACGATTAGGTTTGAACTCTTTTATAATGATGGGCACAGCTTCTTTTTGAAATTTATCGATTAAGGGGTCAGACATTCTATTCCTCCATTATTAATTCATACCTATTTTTAAGCAATGTAAAAATAGACTTTGCTATATTTAATTTAGATAAAGCTATCTCTTTAGTATATTCTTCAAAGGGAACTTTATGTGATAAGTCAGGGTATGGTGGCATAAGAATGCAGTAATATCGTATCCTTTTATATCAATATTTTTCTCTGCCATTTCAAGGTCATGCAAACCCTGTCTTAACCATTTGGTGGCAATAATATTCTTTTTTGATGTATCCATTATTATGCGATATACTTTAGTAAGATATAAGTCTTTGCAACTTACTGCCAAAATATAAATAAAATGTCTTATCCCAAAATCATTTCCCTTGTGGAAACGATACAAGGGTATGGCAAAGCTTAACGACAAAAAGA
>LNGD01000059.1 GCA_001587675.1 Candidatus Methanofastidiosum methylothiophilum | reverse complement strand
TCCACGAACATACAAAAGTTTTTAGAGGAATCCACCAGAAATCAAAAGAAAATAGCAATAACAAGCGATTTAAAAGAAGAATACAAACCCGTAATTGAAGGATTAGAGTTTAAACATCAATGGTGTTTATTCCACGTGTTTAAAAACATAAACAAGAAAATCCAAGAATACATACGAGATAATGAACTGTCTGATGAGGAATTAGATAATATAAGGCAAGAAAAACTAGAAATATTCAGTTTATTTAACAGTAAATCATTTAAAGAAGCTAGAACCAGAATGGATGAAATATTAAATCAAATAAAAGATTATTCAAAGGTTATTCAATCAATTATCATGGATTCGTTAATGCCTTACTTCAAAACATGCTTTTCGTACCTTTTAGATGAAAATATCGAACGAACTTCAAATAAATTGGAAAACCAATTCCAGATAACATTTCCTAAAAGTATTAAAAGAATAATGAAGATTAAAAAAGGCGCAATGTCACGAATAAACATCAGAAAAGAAATTCTAAACCAGAAAAAGGTTTTTGACACTTAACCCCCAAGTTTTTGACAGAGCCAAATTTCTCTTGATACTAAAAAATATGGTATCATGCCTAAGGAAACTAAAAACATGATACCCACAGATAAACAGGATCAATACCTGATCAAACACCGACTTCAACGGGAAATAATAATATTTATAACTGAAAAAAGGAAAATTAGCACGATTACTGAGGCATAAAAAACACCAGAAAGAAGAATAATGATTTTATGAGAATTTTCATTCATCTAATATCACATAACCATTGTAATTTTTTCCGTCACTTTCATAGATCACGCCTTCATAATCTTCATGCTTTAATTCAATAGGGAAATATTTAGGATTTAATTCTTTTTCTTTAAATAGCTCCTTTCCATAATCTAAAAGTTCCTGAACAACTTTCTTTATGTCGTGATCATAGATCTCTCCCGCTATTTGCAAACGTCTATTCATTGAAATAGTAAACAATGAAAAAAAGCAAATTATGTCAACAATAAGAATAGCTATGATAAATAGTATGGACTCGTATTCTAAATACAGAACAACTCCTCCTACTGTCACTAATAAAAACAGAACACATATAATAACGAAAATCATATTATCCACAGAATCCAATTTAGTTACTCTTTTGAAAAAAGGATTCAAATCCTTTCGAGTCTTTTTATAAAGTCTGGGATTATTTTTTACAAAATAATTACGTTCATTCGGGGCAAAATATAATTTAGGGATAATTCCTTTCTTGTAAGGTCTTTTTCTATCAACCTCAGAAATATAATGACACAAACCCCTAATAAACTTCTCCATCTCGAAATTAGCTTCCAACAACCATATATACTCCTTTATTGATCAATGATTTATTGTAAGAGTAACTAACAATGAGGCCCCACAGCCAGATATGATATGTGATGCTCAGAAATTCAGCTTTGATCAACGCTTAAAATTTTATAACACTTCCAACTCCTGCTTTAATACAATTTTCTCCAAATTTTTCCTTCAGAATCTTTTCATCCATTTCCCCACAACAATGGCAGATTACAATTTTCCTGACTCCAAATTTCTCCAAAGGATTTATTATCCTTTCAATTTCCGAGGGGTCGTGAAGGCAAAACCCACCCAAGAGGAAATGAATATCTTTTCCCGTCAATTCTTTGGCTTTTTTCATCATCTCAATGGCTTTTGTAGGTATACGAGACACGGCCATGAACATATCATTTTCTACATCAAAAACCAGTGCTTGAGTATTGTTATGGTTTATAATTGATATCCCAGGATAAATTTCCTTATAATCTTTGATCTGGAACACCCTGTTTTTATTATTTTCTAATTTCCTTTTAAATCCCAAATTTGGCACATATACACTGGCACTGGAATTGATCCTTAACAGTTCCCTCAGACCTCCAGCATGGTCACTGTGGGTGTGGGAGATGATTATTGCTTGAATCTCCTTGGGATCTAACCCCATTTTGTCCATATTATCCAGAAGTATTGCAGAGTCTGCACCTGTATCAAATAATATCGATCTTTCCGGTGTTTTAATGAAGGAAGAAAAACCCCATGAAGGAGTTAGGTCATCTCTTTCCTGATCGTTATCATAGACCACAGCCAATTCTAACACTCTAACTCACCAGTATGATATTTTCCCACTCTTCTGTCTCAATTATAACTTTCTTTAAACGATTATTCACACTGTCGAAGTTCATATTAGGCAAATAATAACTTTAAAGCTCTGTATGAATTTATTAGCCCTCCGGAGATTTTCCATAGCTCCTCTGATAAGTTCATGCATTTTTTTCTTCTTCTGTGATATGTTTTTTCTCTTCAAGATGAATTATATGTTGCTTCACATTTATTGTCTGCAATATTTTTACTAGTCACAATGGCTGTATTTGCATCTGGAATAATCAGAGCTCAATGTTATCAGGATCAATTTTCAGGTATTCTGCATAACTATAATCCTTGCCGTTTTCTATAATTAACGTTATGATATACCAAAGCATTACATTATCCACTAGTTCAATAGTTCTATTAAAGTCATTCATTCAATAAACCATCCTCAAACATCCAAGTAAGCAATATATTTCTCTAAATCCTTTTCTTCTTTAAAATATTCCAATCCATGATAATCGTTGAATTTAAGTCTTAAAGGATATTCTTGTGGATCTATGTTCTCTTCTTTAAATAATCCCAATGCACTTTCGATTAAATCCTGCACAAGCTCTTTCAATTCATCAGACTTCTCTGCCAATTTTCCATCACACTTCTTGACTTTACTCCTTATAGACCATAATAAAAAAACAAATACACCCGCTAAAAAAGCCAGGAAGATAAGAGACACCCACCAGGGAAGGACTAAAATCAATTTCATTCCATAATCTATAAATCCAAAAGGCCATAGATACGACCTCCCCACCAAAATTCCAAGGATAAACCAGGAAAAAAGGGCAAATAACAATGTAAAATAAAACAACCGAGTAGGGGGAGCACAAAATCCATAAGGACCCATCAAAGGCCCTAGTTCCTTGTGAACCCTCTGCCAAAGCAAGTCATCGTACCCCTCTAAATTATCAATATCTTCCATCGAAATCCATTCTGACATCAAAAGCGACACTCTACCTGGAAAAATGATATTAATCCAGTAATCTTCATGAGATAAACATCTGCCCCTACCTTTATCTATAGCCTCAATAGATTCCTGAAAAGAATAAAATATGTCTTTATTCATGAACACAACCTACAGTTTCAAAATTCCAAACCGATGTAGAAGTATCACCAACGAAAATATCACCACAATGAATAAAGCTCCCAGTATTAAAGCCTTGATAAAAAATCTCAAAGCAGCACTATGCACTTTTTCTTCAGAAATTTCCTCTTCTATAAATTTTGAAGTGTTTATCACATTTAAATTCAAATAAAAAATGTAATTTTTGCTTAAAAGTTTTTTTTCTTCCTTAATCTGCTTTAAACCATTATAATCATTGAAATTCAGTGCTAATGGATAATTCTCCGGATTTAAGCCCCCCTCTCTAAAAAATTCAATTGCATCATTTATAAGCTCCTGAACCAGATTCCTCAGTTTAAAAATCTTCCGAAACGACCACTTCCACCTAGGTACAGCAATTTTAAACACAAGAGCCACAAGCAAAATTAAAAAACCCAAAATGGATATAAATCCAATAAATACAGCCCCCTGAAAAAAATATACCCGAGCAAAAGTGGCAAACACCATAACACAGAGCAGATAACTAATAAAAGCTGCAAAAAAATAATTATTATTTGATTCACTCTGCTTCGGCGTTACAATTTCTTCACTTTCCCCTTGGACACGTGCCCATAAAAATCTATCATATTCTCTAAGATTATTATCAACCATTTTAGAAAGCTTCTGTCTTTCAAAAAAGCTTACTCTATTCATGTTAGAATAATAGTATCTATACCTATCCATTAACTCAATATTTTTAACAAATGAATGTACAATGTCTTTTTTCATGTACTCACTACTAATTTGGATAAGGCACCTCTATGATCTCTCCATTTGGATCTACGTAAAGTTTATATAATGCAATAGCCAAGATGGCAACCGACAGTAACAGTAACGCAACCCCTACCCAAGAGTAAACAAGCCCTACAACTGATATTAAACCCGTTATGCCTAAAATAAATGAAATACCTAAAGTAATCGCAAATGCAGTTGTTCCTGCCTCCATAAATAGAAGAGCAATTCCAGTTGTTAATGCTGCAGCAGCAATTATGGTATCCAAAAGATATTGATCTTTATTTACCTCCCCAGAATCCAGGAAAGAGACAAATGGAATCCAATTCCGTTCTAAAGCTATTAAGACATCCATTATATTCATAGGCTCAGTTCCCCATCCCCCAAGGAATGTAGAATTCGTGGAATTACTGTTCAATCCACCAGAGATTATGTAAGCTCCGAAGCCATTGGAACCGAGAACTGCCCAGCCAATACCATGCCACTGTCCAATGGTAACTTCCGTTTCAGGAATGATAACCTGATAACCTGCGTTAACATCGTTCCTTATTTCATCTATTACCCATTGGGCTAATCTAAGTTTGGGTAGTATCTCATCTATATTATCACTATTTATGGAATATACTGGGATGCCGTTACTCTGGGCATAGGCTATTATATAGGTGGTTGAGACTGCTGTCACGTTGAAAAGTCCATATATTGACTGTGATTCCCATCCAGAATTTGTAAAACCTGCTTTTAGATTAAATAAAAGGCATCCTTCTTCCTGTCCTATCTTAGAGTAACTGGATATAGAATCAATTGGAACATCATGTGAAATTGCACCGGGCATGTAATTTGCATAAACACGGTATATTCCTATTCCGTTGTAGTTTTCCCAGTATCTCACTCCTCTCGATACATAATCACACCTTGCTATGGGATGATAGCTTTTAGTGATGTATGTTTCACCTAAAAGTTGTTCTGTCTTGTCGCATGCAGCGTAATAAGTTATTCCAGTGGTGTATAAAAGTTGGGACACCATATCATCATAAGTGGATGCATTACCTGTCAAATTATATTCTTGTTTTAAGTCAGTTGTTTTAGATGTCTCATCTCCTATTCTTGAAGAAGGTTCATATGTTGGGCTCAATGTAATGGAGTACATATCACCGGCTTTATAACCCTTTATATCTTGCATGGTGTTCTGTTTTGCGTTTGTAAAAGTATAATTCAATGTTTGTCCAGAACCTAAAGTCACCGCATTTCCTGTAGAAACTGTTTGATTTCCTATGATAAGTTCAGGTGTCACATAAGCGTAGTAAGGGCCTGTCCACCAGACGGATCCAAATAGAAGCCCAACGGACCATGATTTTCCACCGTTATCCAGGAGCCGGTAAATGCTTTGGTCTCCCAGGAAATTCACCTGTCCCTCGTCTGCCGGCACATATTTGAGGATGATTTTTTCTTTGGCCAGTAGAGGGATGGGAATCAGTCCAGAATCTATACCATCACTGGTTGTAATTTGAACTTTATGTCTAAGTTCACCTGGAATTTCTGCATAATTTACAGCCTGTGAAACAGTGTAGTTAGAAAATGACGGGTCTAATGGAAGCCACTCATAACTCGGTTTAACATTTATGTAACTAGTAAAAAAGTCGATTAGATCAAACTTCATATTTTTAAAATCATAGTATTCAAAGCTCCACCTCTTGGTTGTATTGGAGAAAATATTGTATATATCACATATGCAGGGCCAATTTTTAGTCTTTGAAGGCATTGCAACCTCTACCCATACATGTTCCAATGATATAATGTTTTCATTTTGTTCATATGGAATTCCATTATCTTGGAGAATATTTAAAGCTTGATCGATACTCATTGCACTGCTTGTTCCATTAACTGTGATATTTTTCCCTTCTAAGATTCCTATAAGGGTAGAACTATTCAACTGGATCCATCCCTGGACATACCTTGCTGGATATCCGGCAACCCTAAGTAGAGCTACAAGTAACGATGATTTATCATAGTCATTTCCTGCTCCTCCACTCAGGGTCCATACACTTCCCCTAGAAGAGCCATAATAGGTATCGTAAGAAAGGTTTCGCACGTAATTGTATATTTGGATGGGATCATTTCCCAGTTCAAGAGCTTTTTGTCTGATTTGGGGAGTTATCTGAGCATCGATGGTTTCATTTAAATAAACTGGATCTATGGTCACCGGCAGAACATGATCAACAAATTCCCGGTAAATTTTTGCCCATTCAATTCCTACATATCTTAATTCTTGGGCTAAATTTTTGATTTCTCCTCTTTCAGTTGATATTAAATTCCGTAGATCAGATGAAGATGTTTCCAGGTTCTTGGTTTTGTTTATTATATTCTTATATTGGTTCTTTTTATTTGCTCTTTCCAGGTTTCTTTCAATTCCTTTCAAGTTATTTACTATGTCTCTAAGTTCTTTATCATTTTCTCCAAGTAAATACCAGCAGCATAGAATATTTTTAAAATCTGTGCCAATCCGATTAAGTATGCTTGAAATGTCCTGTTTTAATTTAACCGGTTTTTGGTTATTTGGAGAAATCTTACTTATTTGAGTGACAAGCTTATAAAGACCTTGTAGGTTAACTTTGATATTTTGTAGGTCGTTAGTGGAATTAGAAACCGATTCCGCGTTACTTTCTATTTTTGTATCAATCTCGGTTAGAAGTTTAGATAGACAATCTTCAATTGAGTTTATAGTTGTTATATCTCTATTAGATACATATAATTTTGTTTTCTTCTCAACTAAGATTAATTCACATTTTAACAGTGCTAATTTAATGCTATGATTTTTAATACTCGATAATTCCTTGTAGATAAGCTCTATTTTATCTAATTCTTCTTTAGAATCGTTTATATTAATTTCGATTTCGTTTAAAATATTATCTATCTTCTGATTCACCGTTTCTTCAGTTTTTAAACTGAGATCTAATGTAGATCTTATAATGGTAGAGGTGATATCGATTTGAGATTGCTGATTCATTTCATTTAGGTACTCATCCAAAGATGAAATATTGGATTTCAACTGCTCCATGTTCCCATTATTTAGGGAGTTTGTTAAATTAGAAAGTTTGGTGGATAATTCATCAAAGTTTTCTATTAAAAGATCCTCGTTCTTTTTTGCTTCATCTAAAAATTCATTAGAATAGATTCCAGAAGAAACGCCTTCTTCTATAAATGATACTATCTTACCGCCTAATTCCCTTTCATTTTCTTTCAGTGAAATAAACCGATCTTTAGCCTTTAAGAAATTCTCTGTTAGTTTATTGTGTTCTGATAAAGCATCGCTTATTTTTGTCTTATCTTTAGTTAAGTAAGCATCATCCAATTTTGAAGTGCTCTGTTTTAATTTTTTATAAGATTCTATAAACTGGGTGTATTTTTCTTCTGATTTTTCGCTGTAATTCGTTAATTCCTGGTTTAGCTTATAGAAATCACTGGGATTGTTAACTATTAATGCATATCCGCTGTATATTTTTGTAAAGTTTTCCCTGGTCATTTCAATATTTCCAAGTCCAGGATCTGATAAAAAAATAGTGTTATCTTTTATTTCTTTCACAGTCGTGTAGTGAGAAGTTCCATTTATTACAACATATGCTATATTGTTACTTTTAAGCTCATCAACTTGTAATTTTCTGCTAATTGAGGTTTGAGGAGTAGTTGTAGTTTTATCACTTATAATAGAAGTATCATCTGCTGTTTCATTTGAATCGCTACCTGAAGTTCGTATTGTGGGCGATTTATCTGTAGTTCGTGTATTGAATGTCTTTTTTGCGGTACTGTTATTACCAGTCTGCGATTGTGTATCCCTTACATCTTTTTTAACACTAGTTTTGGTGTAACGTTTCTCCCTAACTGTGTTAACATGGCTTTTGGAAATTTTTTTTGAATTTTCCTTATTAACAGCATTATTTGATAATTGTAAGGAAGTATTTCCGATATCGGAAGCAAGATTTGTGATATTAGAATTAGATAAAGTACTGTTTTGAGCTCCATTATTCCTAAAATCCCCAGAATTATATGTAGAATAGCATTCAGAAATTTTAAATGAGTACGCAGGAGTAAATCCAATAAGAAGAAGTATTATAATTATAATCGCGACTTTTTTGATGTCGATATACATAATCCTCACCAAGTAAAGAAGTGTTTCCTCCCACCAGAACTATGGTAACTTATTACTAACTTACTCATATTTTTAATTAAATACTATCATCATATAAATTTTTACATTTATATTAAAATAGAAAAATTTAATAATTTGGAGAAAATAAACATTAACATTTTATAATTTTAAAAATATCATGGATAAGCGCAGTTAATAAAAGAGGATATTAAGATCTTTTAACCCTTAAAACAACCACATCAATCTCAATTTTTTCTTTTTCATGAAAATCATAAATTTTAGGTATAGAAAAACTGTAATAAAACTTATGAGTAACAGAGCCACCTAAAGAACTGAAATAGCTCTCTACAAATTCCTCAGTTTCTTTAATATGGAATGAATAAACAACTGGAGCAGATTCTATGGCTTTTTCCATTAAAATTCTATCTACATTTTTTTTACCGGCTTTTTGAGCGCCGAAAGGAGGATTCTGTATAACAGTATCCGCCTTCTCATTGAAATCAGTGACATCTGCAGTTATGAACCTGGAAACTTCATCCAATCTCCTGCGATCTGCTTCCTGCCGTGCTATCTTCACCGCTTCAGGATCCACATCCACACCAACCACCTCAGCGGCGCCTAAAAGGGCCGAGCCTATGGAGAAAATTCCAGTCCCACAGGCCAGATCCACCACCTTCATGCCCTCGATATCTCCCAGTGCATGTGCATTCCACAGAAGGTCTGCTGCGATTTTAGCTGGTGTTTGATATTGTTCTAATTCAACTTTAGGGTTGGGGAATGTGGGTATTGACTGCAGAGATATTTCTAACTGTCTTTTTTTTCTGATCATTTTTCTCATACTTTAGGGTCTGTTAAATTTAATCAATCAAAATATCAATATAATATATTATAGTATATATACAAAAAAATTTATAATTAAATCCCATAGTTTTCCTTTAATATCTAATTTTACAAATGAATTAATAATTTTTCCGAGTATTAAGTAATTTAGGGAGGAATAAATTATTTATTAAGGGAAAAAAATATATCTACGTAAATAAATAGATAGATAATAGGTAAATATATGAAATAAAGAATAGGTAGGAGTTCGTTGAGTTTTTAAGCATGAAGATTCAATCTATTAAACTTTAAGGAAGTTCATTTATGTTCAATAAAATTCTAATAGCCAACCGTGGTGAAATAGCCATAAGAGTCATGAGAGCATGCCGGGAATTAGGAATTAAGAGTGTTGGTGTCTACTCTGATGCGGATAGAAACTCTCTCTTCGCTAAATACGCC
>LNGD01000058.1 GCA_001587675.1 Candidatus Methanofastidiosum methylothiophilum | reverse complement strand
TAGACAATTCTTTCTCTATCTTTTTTAAATTCTGTTTAGCATTTTCTAAGTCAGTTAAACCCAATACTTGTCGGATCGCATTTTTTATCTCAGAAGAACTATCAATACTTGAAAATTTATCCAGTTTCTCCCCATCGAAAAGGAAATATTCTCTTGATGAAAAAGGAAGAATATTTGAAATCATTTTAAATATTGTTTCTTCATCGCCTTTTGTACTATCATAAGTTCTCGATTGGGATGTGTCAGATACCGTATATAATTTAACCCGGTCATTTTCTCTTAAATAATTCAATTTATTTTTTCTTTTTTGAAAAAAAGCACTCCTTGAAAGATAGTAATCATATCCCATATGCTCAAAATCAATTTCTACTTTGACCTCTGCTTGCTCATTTTCTTCTAATTCATCTAGAAGGTATTTTCCAGCTATATTGGTAAGGTCAGGAATTGTATTTTTCTTTCCTTCAACTTTTTTACCATATAATGCCCAATTTATAGCCTCAAAAAAAGATGTTTTCCCAGCGCCCATTACTCCGTATATTAAGGTTACATTCTTCTCTTTGTCACAACTAAATTTTATAGGATTAGGATTTCTATACCCTTTAAAATTTTGAAGTCTTACTTCTTTAATCATCATTTTTAACAATCCTCGAAAGCTCCTTATATATGGAATTCATTATTTCTTTTGATACCGGTTTTTCAGTATTCATTCTTACAGTTTTTATTGCTGTTAAGATAATAATTTTTTCATTTTCAGGACATTTAATAACATCTAAATTTTTTTCTATTTCTTGCATTTTATCACATCAAAATATTTATTCTATCTTCTATTATCTTTTTGGCATAATTTTTATTTTTAGCTAACTCTATAAATTCATTAATCCTTCTACTTTCTAATTCTATTAACTCTTGATTTTGACCTCTAAGATCTTCTTTAAAATCATAATTTGGTATAACTAAGAAATCATAAATAGAAACATTTTTTTCTATTTTATTTCCGTAAGAATCCCTTAATATCCTTAAACATCTTCCTCTTCTTTGAATGGATTGTCGCGTTCTAGTTGAACTTTTAAGAATAATTGCAGTTTTAATCGCAGGTATGTCTATACCTTCATCTAATACCCTAATACATAAAATAGTTTTTATATATCCATTAGTAAAATCCTCAATTGTATTCTGTCTTTCTTCAAATGATTCTTCTGCAGTAATTTTACCAAATTTTATACCTTTATCTTTTAATATTTTTGATACCTTTTTTAATTGGTCGTTATCAGAGCAATATATTATTGTATGTGACAAGTCCTCTAAAGATGACACTAATTTAAGCAAATTTGGTAATTTTGTCTTAGCAGCATCTAATTGACTATCTCTTTTTTCATATAATTTAAATAACAATTGATTATCATTATTTCTTTTAGCATCAAGTATTTGAGATAAAAGCTCTTCAAAACTTTCTTTTTCATCATCGTCTAACTCTGTAAGAATTGGATAATAGTTATACTCATTAAGAAATCCATCGCTAATAGCATTTTTTAAATTGTATTCATCGGGGATTATTTGAGTGAAAAAATCATAAAGAACTTTATTGCCTAAATCATCACCTTCATTTTCGGGAGTTGCTGATAATCCTAATCTGTAGTCAATCTCAGAGTTTAATAGCCGTTTATACCTGGATCGTGCTACATGATGGCATTCATCTACTATTAAAAAAACATCCTTCCAATATTTTCCAATTTCTTTTTGGAATAAGACGCCTGAAAAAGTATAATTTGTAGTAATTACAATAATGTTATTTAGATTCTTAGATTTAAAAGAAATTAATTTATTACTTAGCGGACTATACCAATTAAGTTGAGACTCATACGCTAAAAAAGGCTTATACTGAGTTGTTTTTTTTATTAAATCAAACCATTGTTCGCATAAAATTCGAAAGGGGCAAACTATTACTACTATTTTTCTTTCTTTCTCAAAAGTTCTTATAATGGTCTCAATAGCCGCTCTTGTCTTGCCGGTCCCAGTTGCTAAAGAGAATATCCCCCTATGATTATGTAAAATCCAATTTTTTACAACTTTTTCTTGAAAAGGTCTTAAGGGTGGAAGTGAGTCTTTTTCTGTTTCTATTATATGATTAAGTTTTTCTTCCATTTCTAATATTTCTTCTTTGCTACGATATGATTTATATTTAAGTAGAACTTTATTCTCCAATAGTTTATTAATTTTTATTGTTTTAATACTTTTAGATCTATTCGACCAATATTTATCAAACATTTCTAAGTGATTTTTGAGATAAGGTAAGTTTGAAGGTTCCCAGCTTTTGAAAACATCTAAAGATTCTTCATTATTAATAAGAGCTCCTAAACTTTCATTTATGGAACCATTTGCTACTATTTTGTTTCCATTATTATCGGAAAAAATCATTACTTTATTGTGAAATTTATGTTTTTCTGGATCAACAATTCGATCATATCTTGCTACAAATCCTACTTTTATAGTTAATATCTCCTTTGATACAAGATAACTTAACATTTTTATTCTATGAAAGTATTTTTCTTTATCACGCCTATTTGATAAATTCTCTATCAAGTTCTCTACTTTTCCAAATTCATTTATTATTTGTTCTTCTATTGCCCCATTATCCTCAATACCATTTTCGATAGCTTGTATATCCCCTGGTTCTATTTCAATACCTACAATATAGTAAATTTTGCACTCATTTTTAATTATATCAATTAAAGCCTCATTAATGAGAGAAAAAAAAGCCGAACTGAAACTATATGTTTCTCTTTTGTATTCTTTTGTTCTTTTTAATACAGGAATTAAAAACTCATTTATCGTGTCATCTTCTGAATTGTAATAAGTAGGCTTTATCTGACCTGATATTTGGAGAAAATTTAATTCATTTTCCATTTACTCACTCAATATTTTATATTTTAGCATAATGGCCTTTGCCTCAAGTTCTTCTTTTTCTTCAAGTTCTTGTATTTCTTTTTTTCTGTTTTTAAAGTTAGAAATGCTTAAACTTATTTCAAAAAATTTATTTAATTTAATTGTTTTTTCTGGTGGTATATTATTAAGTAAATAATCAATCAACGATTCAATGTTTTTAGGTAAATCAATAATGCCTAATTTATTATTGAAATATAAATTACACAAATCTAAAAAAATGACTCTTAATTTCTTGTTTAATAAATTTTTGAATATGGAGGGGTTTTGATTAGAGCAAACAATCTCATAAAAAGTAAGAAGTCCTTTGAGCCCTAGAAGATTAATTATCTTTCCTATGGCATAATCAATTTGGCAACTTTCCAAAATAACTATTGTAGATTCGAGCAGATAAGATATTTTAGTGCTATCTATATTTTCTGATAAATTTCTATTTACTAATGGCATATCTTTTTCTAAGATATCATAAAGAACAAATGTGCCTAAAAAAACATCGTCGACATATCCGAGTCCAGATTGCAAAGAATCATCAATAATATCTTCATTCAGTGCAAAATATGATAAAACTGAATTTATTTCATGTTTTATTTGCCATGTGCAATCTTTATCCTTTAAAATGTTACAAAGAGTTTTAAAAATAGGTAAAGCTGTTCCAATAATTATTCCATATCTTTTTCCAGTACTAATATGATTAAGTTTATCTTCATAATTTGAAAAGATCTCTTCATAATTATTTTCTCTATCTATTACTAATTTTTTATCTAATTTTTCATTATATTTATTTATTATTCTTAGGATGTCGAAATATTCATCTGACTGTGATAAATCATTTATAAAATTATTAACACATAAACTATCTGTTGAACTAGATAGTTCATCAAACATGAACGAAATTGCTCCTAATAATTTAGACCTTAAATAGATTTTATCAGAGTCACTATCTATAAATTGATTATTGCCTAAATCAAAAAAATCTAGTGAATCATAACCCACTAATTTTTTTATATCAAATATTTTATCTTTTAATTCTCTCTTACAATAATTTATATTCTCTTCTAGGAAAGTATCCAAGTCCTCTTTAATATATTTAGGGTATATATTATTTATCAATTCAGAACGGTATTTTTTCAAGTCTCTTAAAATTTCCAAACATATATAGAAATCATCTAAATATCCATCTTTACCTTTTTCTGATTCTGGTATAATATCCCATGGATTAATAAAATAAGATAAAGCTGCATTAGCATATATTTTAGTTTTCCAATCAGACTCTGGAAGAAGAAGTAGTTTATATAGAATTTTATATACATTAGTCAATTTATCTAGAATTGAATTTGTCTCATCTGAAAAATTATTTTCAGTATTTTGAGAAATTATATATTCCTTCTTATATTTTCCAAAAATATCTTTTTCTTTTCCAGTGATTAAATTAATTCCGTTTTTATTGAATCCATTCTTATCGTAACCCTCTCTATTGTACCCTTCTGGATTAAAATAGGTATCCGTATCTACATGTTTTCCATCCCATTTGAATCCATTCTTATCGCACCAGTTAACATCATATCCATATTCATCAAATTTTGTACCAGTAATTCTATTAATTCCATTTTTATCAAAATTCCTTTTATCATATTTATCGAAGTCAATGATAATTTCCTCTTTTTTTAAATCGAAAGTAAATAAACTATTTTTTTTGATTAATTCAATATTAGGATTTAATTGATAATCTATATCAGGGTGACATGAAAGAATAGATGCAACATAAGCAGGATTGTAACGAGAAAATAATTCTTGTATCTCACTTCTTGAGATTTTCCCATTTTTGATTATATAATTATAGGGGCCTTCGATTTCATTTCTTTGTATTTTCCTTAATTTATTTTCAGTAGTTTGAATTAATATTTCTTTATTAGAATAATCAATTATACGAAATGGTTTTTCTTCTTTAAGGGTGAAAAGATATTCTTTATCAGATAAAATTTTTATGAGAGTATCCCACATTTTACCGCCTAAGCTATATCCTGCATTCTTAAATTTTTTTATATATTTTAAAATATTCAATATTTAGACAAGAAATCTTTAGTATTCCCTATATATAAAGATATGGAAAAAAATAGGGAAAATAGTGAAAAAAATATTTTTCCATATCACTATTATATTAATTCAATAATTTATATCTCTTTTAAACTTTTCAAAGCCTCTCCATTAGCAAAAATCTCAATACTCAAATGAATTATTTCTTTATCCCTGTAAAAATTTGTTCCAATTGAAGATAATAAATATACTTCCCCGCAACACTGTTCAATCCACCCGTCTTTTTTTAATTTATCCTTTAACTTTTCGTAATACTCTAAATTATCCATAATACTCACAGTTAATAATCAGAAATTATAAATAAATCCCTTATCATCAAAAGCTTTAAGACTTATCAAAAATACTATCTTTTCATGGAAATCATAAAGGCCACTAAAGAACATGCACACGAGCTTTCAGCCTTACTAAAGGGATTAGACACCGAAGAGTATTCTTTCTCTGAAGTAGATAAACTCCTGCCATCCATAGAAAGTGGAATTTACTACATTGCCATTGAAGGAAACGAAATTGTCGGCACAATAGCCCTTATTATTATTGAAGAGTCATGTGAGATAGATGCATTGATCACAAATAAAAAAGGTGTTGGCAAGGCATTGATTGATTTCGCCGTTGAAAAGTGCAGGAGAGAGAACATAAAGAAGATATGGTGCTGGAGCTTAAAGCGCTATAATGCAATTGGATTCTACGATAAGATGGGATTTAAGGAGCAGTTTCTTTTAGAAAAGCACTGGTGCGGTGAGGACTGCTATATCTTTGGTAGAGTGATAGATTAAAAAAATCATGGAAGGTAAATCTCTCCATCTATAACTGTAATAGCACTACTTATTAATTTAGATGAGAAGTTTCCATATTCATCCTTTCTTAGATTGATTATTAACCTTCCTGGCCTACCCATAATGTCGCCCTGCTCTGATTTGATATTAATTTCATTCCCAGTAAATTCAATGATGCCGTTAATAATAAAATATACGCCAAGCGGCCCCTGCGCAGAGCCAGTTACAGGGTCTTCCCTAACACCATAAAGGGGCGCAAAGAACCTTGAATGAATCTGTGAGTCGTCGTCAAAAGTTTCCTTTGTAAAGACGCAGACACCTGGGAAGTTATACTTCGCACAAAACTTATCCAGATTTGAATAGTCATAATCTAAGTTTTTCAGCGCTTCAAGTCCATTTACTGGAACGTAGAGGTAGTCAAGATTTTTCTCTCTCATCACAGGATAGGAATGGTCAAGCTCCTCTTCCTTTATCTTTAGGGCTTCTAATAATGCTGCCTTATCTACATCTTCTCTCAAAAGTGTTATTTTGGGTGAGTGCAATATTATCTGTATTTTACCGTTTGATTTAATCACATCTACTGTGATAACACCTATCATTGTCTCCACTTTGAAGGAAAATTCGCCATCATTTTCCATGCCACGCTTTCCTTCTTCTGCTAAAGCATGTAGGCTTGCAACGGTCGCATGACCACAGAACAGGACCTCCTTCTTTGGTGTGAACCATCTTATCCTAAAATCTGCAATATCGCTATTTAGTATAAAAGCAGTCTCTGATAAATTCATCTCGTTAGCTATTGATTGCATCTCTTTGTCAGTTAATCCCTCAGCAGATGTAACAACTCCTGCTGGATTTCCTCCAAAGGGCCTATCTGTAAATGCGTCAATCTGCTTTATCTTATAGCGCCTCATAAAGCTAGGAAGGGTTAATTCAATAAAAAATTATCTGAAAAAAAGAGAAGGATTTGTCAACTGAAATAAATATAAGTTAAAAAAATAAAAGATTGACATGCCTCAAAATCAAAAAAATGAGGTTCAAGAATTAAAAGAAAAATTAAAATTATTGTCTAAAGATAATGTCCAATATTCAGATCATTTTTTAATTAGAATGGCTCAGCGAGATGGGAATTTAGCAGAAGTTATTACCCTTCTTTTAAATCCTGAAAAACTAGTGTATTTTTATAAAGAAAAGAGCAATCAAGGAGAAATTGTCTATAATCTTCATTTTAAAATCAGCAATACTAAAACCTTGAAATTACCAGTCATTATCGATAGATATGGGCATAAAAACTTATATATAATCACGTATATTATGATATACGAGCCTTGGAAAAAAGCAATCAAAAAATGGATTTATTAGGTGGTAAGTTGGAAGCGTCAGATAAGAAATTAATTTCATACGACTCTGATTGTGACATTCTTTTTGTTCACAGCGGCTATGGGTCAGATGAAAAATTCAAAGGAAATTTTGATGTGGGGGATATTGTGCTTGATGTTTCTAACAAGGGAAAGGTCAGAGGGATAGAAGTAATGAACGCCTCTGAATACTTGGAGCTAAATACTGATATCTTAAATCACCTTACAGATTTTGAATTTCAAGTTAATCAGCATAAAAACAGAATAGGTATAACGCTAGTCCTAATAGCCGATCAAATTAAAAAGGAAAAAGACATCATTGTTCCTTTGGCAATGGCGTTAAGCTAATAATATTAAGAGATTAATTTATTCTTTATTCAAAATCTTAGTCTTTTATGACAACATATTCTGCCAAAGCAATAGGTGCTGGATTGGAGAATTGTCTTCTTTTAGGCCATCTAAATGCATTTCGATAGCGCTATACATATTTCTTTCAACTTCATCAACTGTTTTTCCCAGTTGCTACACAACCTGGTAATTCAGGAGCATATGCTGAATAGTTTTTATTTGTTTTTTCTATAATAATAAGAAACTTATACATAATACACACGATGAATTATGAATTATATCATCTATGATGACTAAGTATATTAATATTACTGGAATGTATTGTATGATAAAAAAAATCAAATGGATGGAGATAGTCTGACAAGATTCAAGTGTGAATGTGGAAGTGATGAGTTCATATCAGAGCCTAATAGTTATGAAATAGTTATAGTAGAAGACGGGAAAATAAAAATAGATCACAGCGAAATAATAGAAACATCAAAGTATTACTGTCGTGAGTGTGGAAAAGAATATGAAGAAATTGATGGAAGGTTATTTAGCGTTAAAGGAGAAGTAAATGAATCCAAATCGTGAATTAGATATTATAATTTTAGGAAGGATATTTCTCTTTTAATTCTTATGGAAATTATTCTTAAATTGTAAAAATTATCTATCGCCCTTTCATATTTACAAGCGTTACACCGAATATTGCAAATAGTCCACCTACAATGGAAAGTAATCCAGGGATCTCGCCAAGCCATACCCAGGCAATTATAATTGAAAGAAAAGGGGATATAGATAGAAAGCTTGTCAAAACTGAAATTGGCATTTTGGCCATAGCATAGGTCCAGGTGAGATAGGCTATTCCTGCAGGAAATATTCCCAAATAGATTATGGAAAGCGTTGAGTCAATGGATGCAGTTCGTATATCGTTTAAAAAACTAGGTAAAAATATTAGTAGAAATATTGTACCTCCCCATATTGTGTAGGCAGTTAGGTCTACATATTTGTATTTTTTGAGATAGGGTTTTTGCAGGACAAATGAGAGGCTAGTGGAAAATGCAGCAATTAGTATCAGGATAGCTCTTGGGTCAAAGGAGATGCCACCCGATTCTCCAAGGGATATTAAACTCACACCAAAAAAACTGACGAAAATTCCAATCCAGCCCCAAATCTTTAAGCGCTCTCCTAATATGGAAGTTGCCAAAAGCGCTGTAAAGATAGGGCCAGATGCGATAAGAAGGCTTGCCGCCCCTGCTGTGACAGTCACCTCTCCATAAGACAGTAGTGCATGGTAAACTGTAACAGATAGAAATCCTATTAAGAGGATCATTGGGAGATCCTTTTTTTCAGGGAGCTTAACCTTTTTGTAAGAACCGTATATCAAGAGAAAAGTCGATGCCACTAGAAATCTTAAGAGTGCAAGGTGCCCTGGCTCATAGGATTTAAGCCCTGCCCTGATACCTGCAAAGGCCGATGCCCAAAAAAACAATGTTATTATTAAGGCCAGCGCAGTCTTCCTGTCGATCTGCTTTATCTTTGAAAAATCAATAGCCATCTTATCATGTCTTCTTAATTAGAGAAGGAAAAGATGCAATCAATATAAATCTTACTAATTAATTTAAGAATAAAGATAAAAAAGAAAATATTTATGCGCCTTCAGTTCCAAATCCCAAGATGTTCATAAATTTGTTCATAGGATAAGATGCTTTAGTTATTGTGACTGGATTTGATACTAAACTACTAACTACATCAAAACTTGTACCGCCAAAATCAAATTTTATTGTGCCTGCCTGAGTTGCCCTGTAGACCCATGTATAAGTTTCATCGGGGCCTCCTGCTTCAAGCAGTTGTGGCCTTGATACTAAAACAGCGTCACCTTTTGGGATATTGCCGTCTGCTATTATAGTTGGATCTTCAGAATAAAAGTTAGTCGTTACTGTTATCAATT
>LNGD01000057.1 GCA_001587675.1 Candidatus Methanofastidiosum methylothiophilum | reverse complement strand
GGCGATTTGACATGGCGCAAAAGGAAGTGATGATGAAGTTTATACTGTATGACAAGCTGCAACAGCTAGTGTAAAACTAAAGATAAAGGAGAAACAAGTTAGAGATGAGTGTCGTTTCGAGTAGAATTATGCAACAAAGCAATTTAAAACCTAAGATTTATATATTATTACTTGTTTTCAAGTCAAGAATAAAATGCTTAGCCAAAAAGAAAACTTTATATCTCAAGCCAAGAATTTGTATTTCAAAAATATAAATCCTCTGATTCTTTACTTAGTCTTTATTTTGTCAGAATTAATTTTTGGGTCCCTTATTCTTATCCTAAAAATTCCAATCCAGTTTATGATATTAAATGTTGTCTTAATCCTTTTTGTTTCTCCTTTTTATTCCAGGAAGATTTACTATTCAATGATTTTTATTGCAGACCTAGCTTCATTGTTATTAATCTATAATTTTTCGAATACTAAATTTTTATCAATAAAAGATATATTTATTTCTAATTCTATTGAGACCTTATTCTTTGTCACCCTTATGGTTATACTGGTAGCAGAAATACTTCACTGGTCAATTCCAAATCTCTTAAAGACCGAGGAGGCATTGAAGATTACTGAAGAGAATTTTCGTGATTTGGTAGAGAATGCAAATAGCATAATACTTACTTTGGATAAGAATGGGATTATAACCTCCATCAATAATTTTGGACTTAAGTTCTTTGGTTACAATGAAAAAGATATCGTCGGAGCAAATTTGATAGGGACAATAGTTCCGGAATTTGATTCAAACGGTAACGACATGAAAAATCTAGTAAATGAAATACTTTCAAATGAGGATAGATTTCGATCAAACCTCAATGAAAACATAAAGAAAAATGGGGAACGTGTATGGATATACTGGACAGATAAGGTTATAAGAAATACTAAAGGAGAGCTTGAATCTATTCTATCAATAGGTAGCGATATTACTGAGTTGAAACTAGCTCTAAGCCAGATTGAGAAAAATATCCATTATTTCGCCACAAGTGTTGACCAGATAAGAAATCCCTTAGCAATAATAAGCGGTATCGCAGAATTAAAAATTCAGGACAAGAAGCTATCAGAGAGAATATTGACGCAGATAGATAGAATAAACGAAATAATCTTACGGCTTGACACTGGCTGGCATGAATCAGAAGAGGTAAAAAAATTCTTGAAAAATCGTGAAATGTTAAGCTATCTCTATGAAGATGACAGTGAAGATATAATCTAGAATCCGATTAATCTTACCAAAAAATAGATATTTGTCAAGACCGCAAACAGAATTAATGCGTTTAAGTTGTTAAATGCAATCTCTGCTGATTTCTCTTTTGTATTATTATTTAATCCCAGTGCTGCAAATGTTAAAGGAACTATTGAGAGCAGAGCTACCATATAGAAATTAATGCCTATGTCAGATAATTCTGAGGCTTGAAAAATCACATACATGCTTGTAGAGATTATTGTCACGAGAAGTATCAATTTTAAACTTAGGGCCCTACCGTTTTTTGTGACAAAATTTTTTTTTCCACTAATTATATCTGTTTCCATATCCGGTATTTCCACACTTAAAATAAAGTAAATTCCATAGAGTAAAAGCGGAATAGAGAATATAATGTAATTTAGATCTATCAATCCTTTCATAACATAATAGCCCATCCCTGGGACAACAAAACCTATTGCCAGCATAGTTGAAATCTCGCCCAAACCTCTGTAAGATAATCTGATTGGAGGTGCAGTGTAAAACCATCCTAGGAGATTCCCAAAAACAATGTAGCAAAGAAAAATGGGTGAATAATTGTATTTTAGTGTAAAAGATGTTCCTATAATAATTGAGCATAATATTAATGAGACTGCTATCCACTTCGAAGTTTCTTTCAATGATGGGTCTAACTGTAATATCCCACTTCCTCCACTGACATTTGTTTTTTCTCCAATACTATCTGCATCAAAATCAAAATAATCATTGCTGTATGACACAGAAAGATGCCCAAGAAAAAGTATCATATACCCCGTTAAAAATTTGATAATGTCAAGTTCCGCTCCATTTAGAACTGCAAATAAAGCCCCAATTGAATAAAGAAAGAATCCCCCAAAAACAAAAAAAAATCTGCCAAGTTTGAGAATTTTGATCACTTTGTCTTGAATAGAATAATTAGCCATAATACTATTAAGAGATTTTTAATATTTAATCCTAACTGAAATTAAAAATAAATAAATTTAGCTAAAAAAGATTTATTAAAAAAGTTAAATAAAATGGCAGAATACGGATTAACAGAGGCGGAAGAAGAATATAATCTGTTTGATAGTAAGTTATGAAGATGATTTTTGTGATTTTCTCAATGGAAAAGAATTTTTTTTCCCTATTTTCCATATTTTTTTCCATATCTTTATAAATACTAAATATAATAAGTATACTGAGGATAAAAGTGATTGAATTGCGATTAATGCTTGAACTGACGCCGAAAGAAAATTTTTGTTATAATGAAATTAATAAGCATTCTATACAAGGTTTTCTTTATTCGCCTTTCAAACAAGAATATCCAGAATTTCATGATATTAAAGGATTCAAATTTTTTTGTTTTTCTGATATCTTTCCAGTAAATGATTATAAGGAGGGTGAAAAAAAGAATATTTTAATATCTTCTCCCGATAGAAGTTTTATTCAATTTTTAAATTCAAAACTAGAAGGAGAAAAAATAATTGCAGGCCATCTATTTCATGTTAAATCAAGAATAATAAAAGTTCCTTTTAATAAAGTCTGGATTACTGGAAGTCCAATTGTTCTGTACAAAGATAACAGAAATAATATCTATTATTCATTTGACAGAGATAAAGATTTACTTTTCTTTTTAGATAGAATAAAGGACAATGCATTGAAAAAATATAATGCATTCTATAATGAAGATTTGGCATTTGAGGATAGTATTTTTGATAAGCTAGTATTTAACAAAGAAGTAGTTGTCAATAATATAAAAAAAGGAAATGAATTTATAATTATCGGGTCTATGTGGAAAAATTTAGAGAAAGAATATGTAAGCGATGAGTATAAAAAATTTTATTCCTTCTTGATGGAAACAGGGCTTGGTGAAAAAAATTCAATGGGATTTGGATTTGTTAATCCAATTAAGATTGTTTGAATAATGTATTGGGTGTATAAATGATTAAGTCAATTGCAACTATTGGAGAATATTTGATTGAAAAAGAAAATAAAACTCCATTATCAATCATAACACAAGATCCCAAAACTAAATACATAATAGGGATAGTTCTAGATAAATTGGATAGAGAATACGTATATGAAACTATAAGATTAGAAGAATTTGATTCAAATAATTACGAAAAATATCTTTATAGAAGAGGAGAGTCTCAAGGTGCTAATGTAACACCTTCTTGCATAATAACTGATATTGATAAAACTTTTAAGAAAAAATTTTTACACTGGTTCTATGATAATAAAATAAATAATCTAAATGATGAAGAAATTCAAGTAATCGAAGGAATAAAAATTACTCTTGAATTAAATCAAGAGAAGATATTGGAAGAAATTAAAAAAGTAATAAATAATCTCGAGAATAATGAAATTAAAAATGGTATATTATTAACTCTCATTATCAAAGAAAATAATAAAATTTACTATTTAAAAGATTTTAAACTATTCCAAAAAATATTAATTAATCGTTCAAATATTAGATATTACACTAAATATGGACTTCAAGCTATTGGAAAGAATAAAATTTGTAGTATTTGCTTTAAAGAATCAGATTCAGTTTATGGATTTACTTCTGATATCTTTCCATTTTATACGCTAGATAAAAGCAGTTTCGCTCCTTCTTTTAATCAACAGGACGGATGGAAACTTTACCCCGTATGTTCTGAGTGTGCATTGAATCTAGAAGAAGGAAAAAAATATATTGAGAAAGTGATGAATCTTAATTTTTATGGTGGATTTAAGTATTACCTTATCCCAAAATTTATACATTTAATAGGAAAAAATAACTTCCAGTCCGTATTAGATCTATTTGAGATATATTCTGAAGACCCATCTTTTTCAAAAGAAAAGAAAGGTTGGATTGGAGATCTTACTTTTACTGAAGATAGAATTCTTGAGCTTTTAAGTGAGGAAAAAAATTTTCTAACTTTGAATTTAATTTTTTATGAAAAACCAAATCCAAAAGAGTTAAAAATCTTGTTAAGCATTGAAGATGTATTACCCTCTTATTTAAAGAAACTATTTCAAACTAAAAAAGATTTGGATAATATTCAAATTTTTTACAATAATAATATAAGCTTTAATTTTGAAATTCTATACAATATTTTTCTCAAATCTCTAGAAAAAGATAAGTCTAGAAAATATTATATAGATGCAGTAAGGAGAATATTTACTGGAAGAAAAGTTGATTATGAAATTATTTTATTTTTTTTAATTAAAAGGATTAGAAAAAACTTTAGTAATAATATTAATACAAAGGAGATTACACTACAAGGTTTTATGTTATTATCTTATCTGGACAAACTTTTAATTTTAAATAAATCAGAAATAGGTGGTAATATGGGAAATAAATTGAATCAAGATGGCTATTCAGAAAAAACAGAAATAAAAAATATCGCGGATAAAATATTTAAAGAACATAGTAGTTTTTTCGAGTCCGATATAAAAAAAGCTATTTTTCTTGAAGGTGTACTAACACAAAAATTATTGAATATACAGTATATCGATAAAAAATCAACTCCATTTAGAAATAAATTGAATGGCTTAAAATTAGATGAAAAAAGAATTAAAGCATTACTGCCTCAAATACAATCTAAGCTAGAAGAGTATGGTAAAAATTATTATAAAGATATAGAAAAGCTAATTTCTGAATACTTCTTAAAGGGTGATCAAAACTGGAAAATGAGCAATAATGAAATCAGTTTTTATTTTGTTTTAGGAATGAATATGGCAGATGAATTTTTGATCAATAAAACTATGGAGGAGGATATGAATGAGCGAAACTATCAAAAAAAGATCTGAGCTAATTTTTTTGTATGATGTAAAGGATATAAATCCAAATGGAGATCCTGCAGATGAAAATAAACCAAGAATGGACGAAGAAACAAGAATAAATATAGTTACAGATGTAAGACTCAAAAGAACAATAAGAGATTATTTACATAATTTTAAAGGAAAAGAAATTTTTGTTAGAAAAATTTCTGATGAAAGTGGAAATATACAAGATGCTAAGGCGAGGGGGAAAGACTTTCAAAATAATCCTGAAACTATAATAAAAGAGTGCATAGATGTAAGACTTTTTGGTGGAACAATACCTATCGCCACTGGAAAATCTAAGGATAGTTCAATTATTTATACCGGTCCTGTTCAATTCAAAATGGGTAGGTCTCTTAATAAAGTTGAATTAAAATACCTCAAAGGTTCTGGGGCATTTGCTTCCGGTGAAGGAAAAGAAGCAAAAACTTTTAGAGAAGAATGGGTAGTTCCTTATTCAATTATATCTTTCTATGGAGTAATAAATGAAAACGCAGCTAAAACTACTAAGCTAACTCAAGAAGATATAGATCTACTTTTAGAGAGTATGTGGAATGGTACTAAAAATTTAATTTCTAGATCGAAAGTTGGTCAGGTCCCAAGAATGTTACTGAAAATAGATTACTTAGAGAATAATTATCATATCGGGGATCTTGACAAATTGATAGAGATATCATCTGACTTACCAGATGAACAATTAAGAGATATTTCTGATTTTAAATTGGATATATCAAAATTGATAAATGTTTTAGTTAAATACCGAGAAAAAATAGAATTGATTAACTATATAATAGATGATAGAGTTAAATTCATTTTTAATAATAAAGAACAAAAGTTTGAAGAAATATTAAGAAGTAGTAATATACCCTCAAAAGAATTTAAGATTTAGTAGAGTGAAAGCATGCAACTGTTAGCTTTTGATGTATGGGGGGATTATGCACATTTTAAGAAAAGATACGCAACAACATCCCCCTTAACACACACTATACCATCAAAATCGACTGTAATGGGTCTCATTGCAGCTATTTTAGGATATAATAGAAATGAATATCAGTCCAAATTTAAAGAACATGAATCTAAAATTGCTATTCAAATATTAAATCCGATTAATAAGACTAGGATAGCTCTTAATCTAATAAATACAAAAAGCGAATATTTAATTTCTTATCCAATGATGAACTACTTTAAACAACATACAATACTCAATTTTGAATTTATAAAAGACCCGAGATATCGGATTTATTTTTTTATTAGAAATAAGGAAATTCATGACCAACTAAAAGAACTATTAATTAGTCACAAGACCATATATACGCCTTATTTGGGATTAACTGAGTTGATATGTAATTTCTGTTACGTTGATGAATATAGTTTTAATGAAATAAGGCCACAAGAATTTCAATATATAAATTCAATTGTACCAATAAAAAAATCTAAAAGTGGGACTTTAATTAAAAAAATAGAACCTGAAGAAGACAAAAAATACTCTATAGAATCAATTCCTTCATATATCAGCAGTAATAGAGAAACTGAAGAATATGTTGAAGTAATTATAGAAGAATCTGGTAAATTAATCAAAGTAATCCCTGAATTTTATTGGGAGTTAAATGATGGAACAAAAATTATTCCAATTTAAACTATATTCTCATCCTAACAAGACCTTAGTTTCCCACTTAGAAGAAGTTGGGAAAAAGTCTAAAGATATCCTTCTTCAAAAAAATTTAAACATAGGAGATTATGTCGACACAGAAGTTTTGTCAGAGATAATTTATTTAATTGGGGCAACGCATGATTTTGGGAAAGCTTCTAAATATTTTCAAGAATACTTGCTAGAAAAAGATTTAACTAAAAAAAGAGAATTGAAATCTTATAAAGAAACTAGACATGGATTGTTTTCTTCTATTTTTACATATTATATCATCAAAACATATTTGAAAAATATCCCCAAGGATAAAGATGAACATTATTCATTTCTGCCAATAATTTCATTTTTTGTCGTAAAAAGACATCATGGGAATCTAGCAAACTCTGTAAAGGAAATAAATGAAATTCATGAAATTCTGAATGATAAGAAACTAATTTCAGTAATAAATTCACAAATTTATTCAATAGATGAAAACGAAATACAAAATATACTGGATAAGCTTTTTGGATGTAATAAATACTTATTTTCTGATTTTAAGGAGAATTACTTAAATATATTAAGAGAAATAGATAGAGAATTCATTAACTTATTAAAAATTCAGAAAAATAAAATATTATTTTATTATTTCTTAACTCTTTTATTATATTCTATCTTGATTGATTCTGATAAGGCTGATGCAATAGGATCTTTGAATATACTTAGAGAGAACATCCCATCTAGATTAGTAGATCAATACAAAATAAATAAATTTAATAATAATCTAAATTTTATTGACAAGATTAGAACAGAAATATACGAAGAAGTGAATAGTAAGTTAGAAAATCTTGATGTTCAAGATAAAATATATCTATTAAATGTACCTACTGGTACTGGTAAAACTATAACCTCATTTTCTTTTGCTGTTAAGTTAAAAAATAAAATACAAACAGAGAAAGGGTATAATCCTAGAATTATTTACTCTCTACCTTTTTTGAGTATCATAGATCAAAACTATTCCGTAATTGAGGACATAATTGTTTCTCAATTTGAAAATATCCGATCAAATATCTTATTAAAACATCATCATCTTTCCGAAATATCTTATACTACCTCTGAAGAAGAATACGAATCAGACAAAAGTTTATTTTTGATAGAAGGGTGGAATTCAGAATTAATAATAACTTCTTTTATCCAGCTGTTTCATGGACTTATTTCAAATAAAAATAGATTATTGAGAAAATTTCATAATATAACTAATTCTATAGTCATACTTGATGAAATACAAACCATACCCCACAAGTATTGGAAATTACTAAATGAATCTCTTTATTTCCTTTCAAAATATTTTAATACTTATTTCATAATTGTGACTGCGACTGCGCCACTGATTTTTGACTCAGAAAAAAATGAAATTAATAATCTTATAGAAGATAGTCAAAAATATTATAGTCAATTAAATAGAATTAAGTTAAACTTGTATTTAGAAAAAGAAGTTAATTTCGAAGATTTTAAAAATATTGTATTAAATGATATAATTACTAGAGATGATAAAAGTTTTCTAATAGTATTAAATACCATTACTTCTTCGAAAGAATTATTTAATTTTATTAAAAAAAATACTAATAATGATTGTAATGAATATTACTATCTATCCTCTAATATAATTCCCTTTGATAGATTAGATAGAATAAGAAAAATTAAAACAAGTAAAAAAAGAAAAATTATTGTTTCTACTCAAGTCATTGAAGCAGGTGTAGATATCGATATCGATATAATATACAGAGATCTTGCTCCTCTTGATTCTATCAATCAAGTTGCAGGTAGATGTAATCGTAATTTTTCATTTAAGAGTCAAGGCGAGGTCAATGTATATATATTAAAAGATAATAATGAAAGAAAATTCTGTACTTACATATATGAAGGATTTCTAATCAATAAGACTTTAGAAACATTGAAAAACGTAAAAGTTGTTGAAGAAAAGGATTTCTTTAAATTGCTAAATAAATACTTTCTTTTAGTAAATGAATCCTCCACTGACCAAATATCCAGAGAAATATTAGAAAATCTATATAAATTAGAATTTCAAGAAACTGGTAACTTTAAGTTAATTGAAGATGATTACGAGAAAATTGACATTTTTATTGAAATAAACGAAAACGCAAAGAAAATATGGAATGAATTTGTAAAGATATTAGATATTGATGATCCAATTTTGAAGAGGAAAAAATTTCTTAATATTAAAAAATCATTTTACGATTATATTATTTCTATTCCGAAAAATAAAGCAAATGATGTTCTTTATAATGAAAGAATAGGTTATGTTTCTCTTGGTAAGATAAATTCTAAATATGATTTAGAAACGGGATATAAATCTGAAAAAATACCATTAATAATTTGATATTATGAAAATAACAGGAGTAATGGTGCAATATTATAAAGCATGTCACAGAGAATTATGGTATTTTGGAAACCAAATAAACATGAATTATGACAATGATTATATTTCAATGGGTAAATTAATTAATGAAGAATCATATAAAAGAGAAAAAAAGAATATCTTGATTGATGATACAATTGCCATTGATTTTATTAAGAAAAGAGGAGAGATTACAATATATGAAATAAAGAAATCTTCTAAATTAGAAGAGCCGGCTAAATATCAACTTTATTATTATCTATGGTATTTAAAGAATAAATTAGGTAAATTAGTTAAGGGGGAGGTGGTATATCCAAAAGAAAAAACATCTGAAGTATTAGAACTTACCCCTGAAATTGAAAAAGAAATTGAATTAATTCTAGAAGAAATACCGAAGATAATTAACCGAAGTTCTC
>LNGD01000056.1 GCA_001587675.1 Candidatus Methanofastidiosum methylothiophilum | reverse complement strand
ACGCACGAATACCTACGTAACAGGACCCTCAATCCTGCGCCTTTGGCCATGCTCGGCAACCCCCGCGCTTCAAATAGTTTCAATGTGATTTTTCAATTGGTCAAATTTATTAGATAGCATATCCAAAGCTTTTGAAACGATATCACTCACATTCATATTTCCATAAGATTCAACAAAAAATACAAATGCGTTGTCTTCATGAGATATTTTAATAACTCCTTGCTCGCATGCTTCTTCACATGCCCTGCACATAGTACATTCATTAACATTCTTTGCTTTTAATTTATCTTTTTCTTTATATATTAAATTTTTAGGACATTTTGGAACACATTCTTCGCAAAGGTCACATTTTTCAAGATTAAATTCAATCTTTGGAACATATTTATAAGCAGCATTTGCAATTTGCCATTTGGCGTGATCTTCTGCCGTTCCAAGTCTAGCAACAGCATCAAATTTTAATTCTTGACCTTCCCCAAGTTTAGTTATTGGGATATTATCAATTATAGGGTATACATCTTCATCTGCAGAAACTAAATCACCTGAGTAAACTGTACAAGGACCAGTTTTCTCAAGAGATAAAGTAACAGAACATTTTTCACAACCTTCTGTACAAGTGCATTCTTCTGGCATTATATAAATTTCAGAAGCATTGTTTAGAGGTATTAATCCTACCCTGTGAGCAATAATTTCATCAAAGACAGAGGAATCATTCTTATAAAATTTAAGATAGTCAACGGCTATTGATGGTATTTCAGATATGAATATACGTCTCAAAGCGTTAACAAGAGGTACAGATACCCCTTTTATCATAAATTTCATTTCTCTATCGTCTTTGTTGAATATTTCAATTTCCATTAAACTCTTCTACCTCTCTTGCCTCCTTTGGCCCTTGTACCATCATGAGGTATTGGTGTAGCATCTTCAATTTTTCCTATTTTAAGCCCTGCTCTAGTGAGTGCTCTTATTGATGCTTGGGCCCCTCTGCCGGGAGTTTTGGCTTTATTTCCTCCAGGAGCTCTAACTTTTATATGTACACCTACTACACCTTTTTCTATTGCTTCTTCAGCTGCTTTTGCTGCTGCTTTCATTGCGGCATAGGGAGAAGATTCTTCTTTACCAGTTTTTACAATCATGCCCCCTGAAACTCTGCTAATAGTTTCAGCACCAGTTAAATCTGTAATATGTATAAGAGTATTATTAAATGAAGCGTATATATGAGCTACCCCCCACCTTCCTCCTTCTTTTGGCATTAATTACCCTCCTCTACAACTGTTTTTTTAGGAACTTCTGGATGACTTGGATCATTTAGTGATGATCTAGCTGAATAACCAAGTGTATTCTCTATAGATTTAGGAACTAAATAGCTAGGGATTGAAACCTTGGCACCGTTTAGTATAATGTGCTTGTGTACAATAAATTGTCTTGCTTGTTTTGGTGTTTTTGCTAAACCTTTCCTAAATACCAATGACTGAAGCCTTCTATCAAGTATATCTTCCAAAGACAATGTTAAAACATCTTCTAAAGTAGATTCATCTTTCAAGATTCCATACTTTTGGAGCATTGCTATAAGGTCATTACTCTGTCTCATTGAAGCTTCGTCATGACTTGCTAAAAGTTCTCGTGCCTGTCTTCTAGCATTTCTTAGGAAACTTAGTGCTTTCCATATTTCCTTTTTATTCGCAAGACCGTATTTTTTCATTAACACGTTTTCAGAATCAATTCTATCCTTCTGCCAAGGATGAGAAGGTTTATCATATTTACGTCTAATTTTTTTAGGATCTCCCATCTAATCACCTTTCTGCCGCTTTCTTTCTCTGAACGCCTAATGAAGTTCCTTTTCTAAATGAAGATTTTGTTCTTTGACCCCTAACAGGGAGTCCAAGCTGGTGTCTTATACCTTTATAACTCTTCATCTTTTTCATTCTGTTAAGATCTTCCCTTAAGGACATTAATAGCTTAGGACCTATAACATGAATATTTTGGCCTGTTTCATAATCTTTTCTCCTATTAACAAACCAAACTGGTATACCATTAGCTACAGGATCTTCAATAATCTTTTCAATCGCCTTTAATTTTTCTGGAGGTATATTTCCAACTTTTTCTTTTGGAGAAATACCTGCAACTTGGGCTACAGCCCTTGCCATAACTGGTCCGACACCTTTTATTTTCAATATTCCTACCTCAAAGATGTCGTTTCCCATTATGTTTGTACCTAGTACACGAACAATACCTTTTACTTCTTCAGCCATATAATCACCATAGCGCCGGGGATGGGATTTGAACCCATGCACTCCAAGGGAGAACGGGCTTTCCAGGCCCGCGCCGTTCCAAGCTCAGCAACCCCGGCTATGAAGCAAATATAATATGATATCCATACTTTTTCTTTATATTCACCTTTTCAAAGTTTTTTTCAAGTCTCTCTTTTACAATATTTACGCCTTTTCGTATTACAAGTTGTAAATTTCCATCCTCATATAAATGTTTTGGTGCCTCATCTATCATAAGGCCCACTACATCCATACCCGAAGATATTGGAGGATTCGTCAATATAGTATTAAACTTATCAAGCTCTTCATAAAGGTTTCCTTGACTTACCGATGCGTTTTTGATATTGTTGAGCTTTATATTCCTTTTCGTAAGTAAGACTGCTCTCTTGTTTATATCCCTCAAATGAACTTCAGATACATATGACGATGCTACAATCCCAATGACACCATAACCACAGCCCAAGTCAAGAACTTTATGATTTTCTTTTAGTTCCATCATTTCGCATAGCGCTCTTGTGCCCTTGTCTATTCTCTTTGAAGAAAATACACCGGGTGCAATTTCAAATTGGTACATTTTGCCAAGTATTACTTCGGAAATCTTTTCTATTTTCAAGGGTACGGATACATCCTCAGAGAAATAATGCGACATCAATTCCACGTCCTAGGGTAAATCCCTGTTTCCATTAGGACCGTAGTTGGTTTAGCGACAACGCCCTCATCTTTTGACATAATTTCTTCCGAACTCATATTAGCCTCTGAAATAGAAATAGCTTCGTTTTTCAAAGTCATTATAGCAACAGTTTCTCCTTTTGAGATACCATTTTGAAGTTTTGATACTCCAGGTATAGTCAGCATTGCGCCTTGACATAATGCTTCAACTGCGGTATCCTTAACCCATATTTTTTTTAATGGATCAAGGACTATTTCGTATGGTACAATAAGTTTCTTTAGTATTTCTTCGTTGTTTTCTTCTTTAGAGAATATACAGGCGTCCAACAAGTCTTGGAGTAATATAGTTGTGTCCTCAGTAAATATGCCTGTCTTAGTTCTTCTTAATTCTTCCATGCTTGCACCGCATCCTAAAGACAATCCTATATCATAACATAGTTTACGGATATATGTGCCTGCGTCACAACCGACTCTCATTAAAATGTCTCTGCCTTCGATTTCAATAGGTTTTATATAATGAACTCTTCTTGTTCTTACTCTTCTTTTAACAGCACTTTTAACTGGGGGCTTTTGGTATAATAATCCTTCATATTCTTTTAGTATCTGCATTAGTTCACTCTTTGGAACATCCTTTTGAAGATGCATAGTACAAACATATTCTTTATTAGAAGTCATCAAAAGTTTCACTAGTTTTGTAGCTTTGCCAAGTGTAACAGGTAAAACTCCTGAAACGTTAGGATCAAGAGTTCCTGAATGGCCTGCTTTCGTAATCCCTAGAATCTTTTTAACCCATGAGGTTACTTCATGCGATGTTGGTCCCCTAGGTTTATCTATATTAACAATACCTTTTTGTAAAAGTTCTTCTAAATTTCTTTCGTTTGGATTTTTACCATATTTTGAACTTGTCTTGTCCTTTGATTTGAATAGTATGTCCAAATCGGACTTATTCAACTGTACCCCTCTAATTTTGCCTTCTCGATAGCTTGCTTAAGAGTATCGTCGGATGCGCCTTTTTCAATATTTATTTTTACATCCCAAGGCTCAAGATGTTTAATATTACATCTCCTTCTTTTAACACCTGTTAATTCCTTTGGGCCTGAAACTAAAACAAAGTTCTTATTTACTATATCTACAATAACGCAGTTTTTATCTGCTTCTCTTCCTAAGAGTTTTGTACAAACTCTACCTATTTCCATTGCCATTAAGTCACCTCCAATTTTATACCCGGTCGCCCTATGGTACCGGTGATCTGTTCCTTATTGCTGCAACTATGATTTGACTTACTCCTTCAGCATTCCAATGTGCTGAATTTATAACTAAATCATAAGCAGACAGATTATATATATCCACATTATAAATTTTTTGATATCTATTTCTTTCACTTTCTTCTCTTAATTTTGTATTTTTATAGACTTCCTGATAAGGTAAATTTTCCCTTTGAGCGAGTCTATTTACTCTAGTATCAAATGGGGCAGTTACCCATATACTAAAATCCGGTATTATCATGAATCTTGCCATTCTACCTTCAAGGACAATATTTTCTTGTTGACCCAATTCTTTTTGCCGTTTGTCTACTTCAATATCTATTGAATAATCATTTTCAGCTAATTTAGAGAAATCTTCAAGAGACAATCCCTTCTCTTTTGCAAGAGTTCTAAAAATTTCTCCAGTGTAGATGTGTTTGAATCCAACTTGAATTGAAACTAATTTTGCAACAGTAGTTTTACCACTACCTGGAGGGCCTCCAATAGTTATCCGCATTAGAGTTGTCCTCTTACTTCCTTTTTAATCAAGTCTCTAGTGCATGCAGGGCAAAGAAAACCTCCGAATTTCCTTTCGGGTCTCTTTTTAGTTTTTGGTAATCTTTTCATTTCATAAGATCTTAAACCTCTTGGTACTCCACCAAGAATAGCTCCACATTCACCACAATGGGGTATACCTGTCCTCTTTTTTTCGTAATGAGTTACTACTTTTCCTGAGGGGGTTCTCACTTTCTTTCTCTTTAATGTTCTTGATCTATACATTGGTCTCGGCATAATTTCTCACCTCTAAGCCATTCCTAATATTTTTCTAATTATACTTGATACTACTGAACTTGAAAATATGTACCAACCTAGCCATCCTAACCAATCCCCAGTTCTAAGCTCAGGTGGACTTCCAGGACCCAATATCCCTGGGTTATGAAAAATCTGGACTAGATAAGTATCAAAGGGAAGTTTTACGACTACTGGATTCAAAACATCTGCTGCAGGAGATTGTCTAAGCCACGAAAAGAAAAGCAGAATTGGAATCATTGTTATGTACAAAGGTTTCATGGACATTGACATTAATTGTCTTTGCATTTCATCGATTCTGGCTTTCTTCTTCTGAAGCTTTTTTATTTTATTTTTATCATTAGACCTCTGTGCAGCGAGCATTTCTTTTTGATAAGCTGAAGTTTCCTCTTTAATGGATTTAAGTTCCTTTTGGTCAACAAGGAGATACTGAACTAATGTTAGGGTAACCCCTACAATAACAGCTACCACTAAGATAGCGTACATTGGACCATAATTAAATAACCAACCAAAGGCTAAATCAAGTGCTTTATATATTGGATTTAATATACTATCAAAGAAACTCATTAATTCACCTTATCCTAAAAATTGCCTCATCCCAGGCATTAATTCACTTACTTGCTCCTTCGCAAGTTCCTCGTACATTCTGTAGACTATACCTACTGTTAAAAGTATTCCAGTACCTGTACCCAAAGCCCCTGTAAAGTCGGCGAATGCTGCAAGAAGACCTACAAATATTCCTCCCATCAAAGTAATTGGGGGAATATATCTTTCAAGAACTTTTTCCAATATTCTTATATCCCTTCTAAATCCAGGTATCTGCATTCCTGATCCTTGTAATTTCTTAGCAACTTCTTTTGGCCCCATTCCAGTTAGGTCAATCCAGAGAACTGAAAACATGGCACATAATGCTATAAATATACCTAGGTATATTATTGCTCTTATCGGTTCATTAATTAATACTTCAATACTATGTGGAGGTGTCAAATAATAAATTAATCCACTTTTTGGACCACCGAACTCATTAAAAGTTCCAAGCCAGTTTATTCCTCTACTGACTAATATTCTTGCAAATAGCTGAACATTTGCAAATAAGGCTGCTGCAAGAATCACAGGGATATTGGAAGCATAAAGGAATTTAATTGGGTATCTTCCTCTTGCTCCACGGAACTTGCCGTAGGATAGTGGGATTTCCAATCTCATGCCTTCAGCATAAACTACAATCAAAAATACAACTATTGTAAAGAACACCTGAATAATGTCAGGTAATATTCCTCCCCTAATCCATACTGGCTGACCAGATATGAAAGATTTAATAAAAGCAGGAACTGCACCTATGAATTCATCTGGGTTTATTGGTGATTTAGCAAAACTGAAAGCTTCCCATATTACTCTTTGAGAAACGTTTGCCGCAATAAATAGAGAAATACCAGAACCAAATCCCCACTTTGTAACAACTTCATCCATCAACAAGACTAAAATTCCACCAATAGCTAGTTGTAATATCATGAATACAATCAAGAATGTATTGTCAGTTCTACCAAAGGCGCCACCTAGAATCCAAATTGCAGCTTCAAAGAAGCAAAGAGCAATAGCTAAAATCTTTTGGGTACCTTGGAACATTGCTTTACCTTTATGAGATGAAAGATCAAATTTAATAATATCTGAGCCTGCGAGTAGTTGCATTATAATACCTGCTGTAACAACGGGACCAATTCCTAGTGTCAAAATTGAACCGTTTTCACCTGCCATAATTGCTCTAAGGCCTGCAAAGTAATCTGTCTGACTACCAGTAATTCCATATACCGGTAACTCTGCCAATATAAAATAGATAACAAGCATTAGAGCGCTCCAAATTAATCTCTTCTTTAGATTAATACGTTTTTTAGGTATAGTAACTTCAGGTAAAAATCTTATTATGCTATGCTCGAAGACATCAGAAAAAGCCATTAATTGTCACCCGCTAATACAGCTTCTCCGCCAGCAGACAATATTTTTTCTTCTGCTTTCTTTGAAAATTCTTTAGCTGTTATTATATAAGCTCCTTTTATGTTTCCCTTACCACATACCTTGTTAATGCCAAGCTTGGAAACATCAACATATATCTTACCTTCTTTCTTTTCAGCTACATTCTTATCAATTAGTGAATGAATCTTTTCTTCTATAGCGCCGACATTAATAAATGAAGGATCTTTCCTTAAATAAGAGTCTCTTGAGAATCCGTATGCTCCGATATGATCAGGCATTGTAACTATTGTTCTAGTCCATTTTGTTTTCTTTTTCTTACCGCTACCAGCAAGTCCTCTTCCACCTCTGTGTCCGCCCCCTCTTCTTTTCTTAGAGCATCCTCCTCCACAAGTTCTAGAGCCTCTCATTTTTGTAATTTTCTTTTTAACTCTAATCATTTGAACACACCTAAATCATTTTTTGAATAAGACCATTAATCTCAGCGTCCCTTTTTCCAAGTGTCCCGCCAAGTATGAATGGTTTCTTTGTAGCTTCATATCCTTTATGTGGTGGGTGAAGTCTAAAAACTTTTTTCATGTTAAGGTCAGAAAGTTCAGTTTTAAATTCTAAGAAATCCTTGCAGAAAGATACTAAATCTTTCCCTGTTTTTTCCTTAACATATTCATCTGTTATTCTAACATCACCTTCTAATCTTCCCCACTTACTAATAAGTTTAGTAAGAGTATCAATATCAATTGGCCCATATGTAACATAGTCTTTAACTTTTTGTAGCATTCCTTCAAAAGAGTCTCTATCATCTATTATAACACAGTGATTTGCCTTTGTTAAATTAAGCATTTTTAGTGTGTCTTGAACGTCTTTTCTTACATCCACCCTTCCTCTAACTCTTACAACTGCTAATCTGTTCATAATCTCACCTAATTAGTATTTCCTGTGACAATACCTATGGCCTTAATATCTCTCTCTTGCGCACTTATGGTATTTGTTTGGTAAAGTGCGTCCATTACAGCATTTGCAAAGTTTACTGTTGTCTGAGTTTGACCATCAGTCTTAGACCATACGTCTTTAATTCCAGCGAGTGCTAAAATCTTTTTACCGACTCCACCGACTGCTAAACCTAAACCGTTAGGTGCAGGTATTAAAGTAACTTTAACACTACTGGCTTTGCCGTTTACTCTAAAAGGAACTGTATGAGCTGTACCACATTTACATTCCCAACTGCCACATCCTCTCTTAACCTGGATAATGTTTAATTTGGCGTTGTTTATTGCTTTTCTAATTGCAGGCCCAACTTCTTTTGCTTTGGCCTTACCTATGCCCACATATCCATTTCTGTTACCTATAACAACCATTACTGAAAATCTGACTTTTCTTCCAGAGTCCGTCATTCTTTGAACCATATTTATGTTCAGAACTTCCTGATTGTTTTGGTCTGTTAATTCAGGCAGTAACACATCTACTATTTCTGGCTCCATTATCCTAAGACCTTTATTCAATATTTGAGAAATATGAGTAATTTCACCATTAGCTACCATTTTTCCAAGTTTTGTCTTTGGAATCCATCTGTTGCCCATAGCTTTTTTTTCTTCTTCCAGTCTTTTTTTCTCAGCGTTTGAAATTTTCTTAATAGCTTCTTCATCAGAAACTACTATTTCATCTATGACTTCATCAAGAATATCCTCATCTATCAGGGGGGCTTCGTCTAAAGACTCATCAACTTTATCAGCATCTAATACAGAAGGTTCTTCAACTATTTCCTCGTTATCTAAATTTTCTATTGATCCAGTCTTAACTTCCTCAACTCGTTCTTCGATGATTTCTTTTTTCTTTTTTGGCATTACATACACCTCATAGCTTGTCTATTTTTGATTTAATCTCTTCAAATACCCCTGACATTTTTGAAGGATCACTTTTTTTCTTAATGTAATCAGAAAATATTTTTTCCTTTAAAGTATCGTCAAGAGACTCATAATAAGCAGCGATATCTGCTCCTTTTATTCTTTCTTCTGAAGGAAATATGCCCTCTTCAACATTAACATTACACCCGGCATCAATAAATCCCTTCAATGCCGCATAGGTTCTTCCACCTTTAATTGATCTCTGTAAACCAATGTCTAATATGAAATCATCTGCAATATCTTTGGCCCTCTTACCGCAAAGATATCCCGTCAAATATGCAGAAGGTGTATTTCCGCAGTGGAATGCCCAGCCCATATCCCTCAATTCTCTTGAAAATGCTGTTGCAAGGGTCTTGTCCCCCTCGTAATTTGAAAATACAACTTGAACTAGTGTATTGTTTAATGTTTTTCTTATAACGACCCTATTTTTTCCAGATTTTACTAAGGCTAGTCTTCTATCATAGTTTGTCTTGCCATCTCTTCTTCTCTTAAAAGGTATTCTAGATCTAGGTCCTGTTGACATTATCTCACCTCTTCCTCTTATCCGACATAAGGCCGTGTTCTTTTATGTAGGTATTCATGTAAGAAACACTTCTAAATGCTCCACCTTTAGCCATCCTATAAAGTTTTCTATATGAAACTTTATCAATATTTTTTGATTCCCTAAGCTCGGT
>LNGD01000055.1 GCA_001587675.1 Candidatus Methanofastidiosum methylothiophilum | reverse complement strand
TTTTATGGAATTAGTTGGCAAGGAGGTTGAAAAATCATCATTAGGTAACAGGCGAAATTTTTAGCAGATTACACATTTAATGAAAGGAAAAGGAAATAATTACAGGATAAAACAATCAAAGATTAGATAATAAACTTTATATATAAATATATAAATAATGACTCATGGTCAGAGACGAAAAAAGAAATATTTCTCTTCTTAAAGCAATGGGAGAAAGTACAAGATATAAAATTCTTAGTGTGCTTGTTTCAGGAGAAAGATGTGCTTGTGAAATACCTGAATTAATTAAAAGATCCCAACCTAACACCTCAATGCATCTCTCAAAATTACAAGATTGGGATATTATCCAGTCTAGGAGAGATGGTAAGAGGATTTTATATTCAATAAAGGATCCAAGAGTTAAAAAAATACTTGAAATTGTAAATAAGGAGTGATACAATGAAAGTAAAAGTTTTAGGAAGTGGATGCGCATCGTGCAAAAATCTTTTTGAAAAAATAAAAAAATTGGCAGCCGAAGGAAAAATTAATGCAACTGTTGAATACAGTTCTGATATAAATGATCTTATCAACGAAGGAGTGATGGGTAGTCCTGCTATCTTGATTGACGGTAAGGTAGTAAAGGTAGGAAATCCCTCTGAAGATGAATTATATAAGATATTAGGTATAAAATGATTGGAGGAGTAATAATGAGAATGTTGGAAGAATTCTTCCCTGAATTTACAAAAAAACTAGATGAAATAGATGAGCTGTATAAGGATAAAAGAACAATAGATGAGAAGACATATCAATTCATATGTTTTGCATTGTCCATAAAAGCAAGATCAAAACCATGTGTTCTAAAGCATTTCAAAGGAGCTCTTGAAGCTGGTGCTACAGTAAAGGAACTTAGTTACATTTTTGCATTAGTAATGAGAGAAGCTGCAGGAGCTGACGATTGCTGGACTCACGATGTTATAGGTGATTGGAAAGAGATAATAAAAGGAAATATTAACTGCGATTGTAAAAAATAATTAAGTTATTTATTTTATGAAAAAGAAAGTATTGTTTGTTTGTACTCATAACTCTGCAAGATCTCAAATCGCACAAGGGTTATTAAATTACTTATGTGGGGATAGATATCAAGCATTTAGTGCGGGCTCTGCACCAACTAAAGTCAATCCCTTCTCTATAGAAGTTTTAAACGAAATAGGGATTGATGCCACGAACCATTATTCTAAAAGTATGTTAGAATTTAAGGAGTTCAAATTTGATTATGTTGTCACAGTATGTGACAATGCTAAAGAAACATGCCCCTTTTTCCCTGGAGCGAAAGAATATATCCATAAGAGTTTCAAGGACCCTTCTTCTACTGAAGGAAGTTATGAAGATAAACTCAATGCATTCAGAAAAACCAGAGAAGAAATAAAAGAGTGGATAATCGAATTCTTCTGTAAAAATAAATAATAAATTAAAATAGACTTCCAAATATAAGTCCAGCTATTGTTGAGTAGAATATAACTAATAATACATAAACTGCTGTTCTTTTGTTTCCCATTACCCTCCGAATAACTAGCATACTTGGTAAGCTCAAACTCGGTCCCGAGAGTAAGAGTGCTAAAGCAGGCCCATTTGACATTCCTTTAGTTATAAGTGCCTGCATTATTGGTATTTCAGTCAAAGTTGAAAAGTACATAAAAGCACCAAATATCGAAGCTATCAGGTTTCCAGAGATCGTATTCTTACCCACTATTTGCTCAATTAATTGTTGAGGTAAAAGTGGCATTATAAATCCCGCAATAAAGACACCTATAAACAAGAGAGGTATTAACATTTTAGCAAAGACCCATGTTTCGTTAAGCCATTCTTTAGATGCTTCTCTAGTAAATTTTAGTAATGCTATGCCTGCCACAACAATAGTAAGTATACCCATTATAGTATATTTTGGTATTTGCCCTATTGTTAGCCCATTTACTACAAGTATCATTACTAATGATATGAAAAATACTGATAGAACTTGAGAGGTAACAGATACTACTTTGCCTTCTTGAATGTAGAGCTTTCCGCCTTCAGACCTTTCCCTAAAAATCAGTTCCATTGAAATACCAACTAAAATTGAAAGACCTACTGCTGAAATAACTCTAGCCAGACCTATTGGGAATCCTAGAACACTAAATGTAAGAAATATTGCGGCAATATTAATTGCAGGGCCAGAAAATAAAAAAGTTGTTGCTGGTCCAAGACCGGCTCCTCTTTTTCTAATAGATGCGAATAATGGCAATATTGTGCAAGAACAAACTGCAAGTATAGATCCAGAAACTGAGGCGATAGTGTATGATAAAAGAACGTTACTTTCACTGCCTAGATATTTTAAGACAGCGTCTTTCCTAACAAATATGCTTATAGCGCCAGCAATGAACATTGCCGGAACTAAGCATGTCAAAACGTGTTTTCTTGCATAATCATGCAATAAAAAGACTGCACTAGACAAAGACTGATTAAATAAACTGCTATCAGTAGGCATGAAGTAGAATCCTAAAAACAACATAATTAACAAAGCTAAAGTATTTTTTTCTTTCATGTTAATCCTCTTTGCAGTTGCATCCACATCTATTTTTAATATTTATAGTTTTAATAAGATTTACAAGATAATCTTTAGGGGGATGGCTAATTGCTCCTTCTGGGCATAATGGATCACAGCCAGTACAGCCAACGACACAATTGAATGGCTTTACAACTTTAACTTTTCCGTTGATATTTTCAAATACCCCATGAGAACATTTTTTTAAACAAGTTTCACAGTTGGTACACTTATCATTATCTATAGTTGGAAACCATTGGATATCTTCTCTTTCCATTCCAAACCATTTTTCTGCCAAGGTAATCACCTTTTTAATCATATAATTATTGATTTATATAAAAAGCTTTCTACTATAAATATATAATTATAAAAGAGAGTATTTATATATGAAATTATAGTCCCATTATTTAAGGAGTTTAGGATATGAATAAAGCTATATTTTTACTTTTACTAATATTTGTTTCAAGCTTTTCAAATGTAAGTGGGAGCGGTGGCCAAGTAGACATAATCTTAGGCTACCCCGAAGAAGTTCAACTAAATAAAGAGTTTGATATTAAATTTGAGATATTTAATAATTCGAATGATAGAATTTGGGATGCTGAGATAACTATAGAAAAGGATTTTATAAATAAATATGGAGAATATATAAACTCTAACACGAATTATTCTTCAAATCCGTTTAAGTATGTAGTATTAGGACCAGGCTATAAAGTAAATGACACTTTCAAATTAACGTTTAAAGATGATTTCCCGGAAGATAAGGTTACATTTAATATTATTTTTGAGGGAAAGAAAGGTTCATGCCGATGCTCCAGCACTGCTCTATATATAAAAAAACAAGTTACAATTAACGTTCAGAAAAAAATTCAAGCAACAATTACCTTAAAGAAAGATTCTTTTGAAGTATACTCAGGAGAAACATTAGAAATACCTTTAATAATTAAGAATACTGGCGACATAAAAATTAATAATGTTTTAGTGTATTTATCAGACGAGAAATTAAGTTCAGAAAAATTAGAAAAACCGTTACTGAAAGTTGGAGAAGAACATTCGTGCACCTTGATAGTCCCAACAAATGAGGAACATGAAAATAAGTCATTTAATCCATCTATTATTCTAAGTTTCAAAGATTCTACAGGAAAAGAGATTAAGATAATTAAACAAACGAGTATTAAAGTAAATAATAAAATACAAAATATTGAGGAAAAGATAATTAAAAATGAGGACAAAGAGGAAAAAAATATAACGTTTGTGAATATTAACCATATTCTATTATTAGTTCCTTTGGTATCCTTAATAGTAATTATGATATCTTATTTCTCATTAATAAGAAAAAGATGATTAGTATTAAATTATAAAATTAATTCTAAATATTAGACTTAATAAGTTTGATATTTTTCAGATTATAGATACAAAATATATAATATGTAACGAGTAATATTTATTCAAATAAATGATATGTATAACCATAAATAAGAATTAGTTAAGTTATAACAATGAACTTTATAAACTAATCAAGAGTATGTACCCTATCTATATGGAGGTGTTAACTTTGAATAAAATTTTTATTGCAGCCATATCTTTGCTTTTAATTTTGGCAATTGGTATAGGTTCACTTAGTGCGGCACAAAACAGCAAACCAACTCTTGATGGCGGAGCTATATTATATACTCTAAAAGATAATCAGTCAACTTACAGAGCTATAGTGACGTATAAGGATGCTGATGGAGATTTACCAAAATATATGTTTGTGTATCTTAATGGATCCAGAAGAACTATGGTGAAAGTAGATGAAAAAGATTTGAATCCAAAAGATGGTATAATCTATACTCTACAAATTACAAACGAAGAATTTCTACAGTTTACAAAAGTTAATAATGAACTCAAATACTACTTTAGGACTAATGATGGTCATGGGGTAGTAACAACTGCTGAAAGTAGCTCTTTGACACTAGACTATGAACAGATGGGACTCTCAATGGAGCATTCCTCTGGTAGTGGTGGGAAGTGCGGAAGATAATCTTAATATTTTTATTTAATTCTCTTTTAACCTTACAAACGTTTTAACAAATTTATATATAAACATACAAATAATCATACATTGTCGTTGATGAAAAGATTAATATTTCTCTTCTAAAAGCGAGAGGTGAAAGTACTCCCCACAAAATACTTAGTATTCTAGTATATGGAAAGAGGTGTGCTTGTGAAATACAGGGATTAATTAAAAGATCCCAACCTAACACCTCAATGCATCTCTCAAAATTACAAGATCGGAAATATCCAATCAAGAAGACACAGGAAAAATATTGTACTCTATAAAAGATTGAAGAGTTAGGAAAATATTAGAAATTTTATAATAAGGATTAATTCAAAAGGTAAAATAGTGGTTTATTCTCTGAATTCGTTGGGATAAGACTTATCTTTTAATGCACATCTTACCTCTTCGAAAATCGTTCTTAATGTATCTTCTCTTTCTTTAGAATTAATTATACTTCTTCCTATGATAATTAGGGAAGAATTATTTGAGATGGCCTCGTAAGGATTTGCAGTTCTTTTTTGATCCAAGTTGTTTTTAGGGCCAGTTTCAATTCCAGGTGTTGCATAAAAGATATCGTTGCCTAACGTTGGCCTTAAAAATAAGAGGTCTTTTGCGGAACATACTATGCCTGCGCATCCATTTTCAAGTGCTATTTTAGCTAAATGCAATGTTGAACTATTAATATTTTGTTTTATGAGGATTTCCTTTAGATTTGCATTGTTAAAACTTGTTAGAATTGTTACACCAAGAATTAGTGGAGGAGTATTAGCGTACAATTTTGCTCCTGCTGATATACCTTTACTAGATGCTTTGATCATCTCTGATCCTCCTAAAGCATGAATAGTGAACATCTTTACATTGTGTTTCACTATAGCTCTAGATGCATTCTCAACTGTATTAGGAATATCATGAAGCTTTAAATCTAAAAAAATATTTTTTTCGTATCTATGAATTTCTTTGAAAGCATCAAGCCCATGTGAGATGAATAGTTCTTTCCCAACTTTATACGTTCCTACATAATCAATTGATTGTTTTATAAGTTCCCCGACATCTTTAATAGAACTTACATCCAAGGCAAGGCAGATTTTCTGTCTTACGTCTTCATCTTTTACGCTCATTATTCCATCCTAATGGATTATTACTCCAATTTACTATATCTTCTCTTTGAGTCTTATCTGATATTTGACCGATTAGGCCATGTAAATCCATGATAGGATAAAGCTTAATTTTAAGGCCGTCTAGTAGATCTATCGATTCTTTAAATCCATATGAAAAAAGACACATAGCAGTAATGTTCCCATTAGTTATTTTCCTAATTTGAGAAACTGCTCGACCAAGTGAATTACCAGTCGTGACTACGTCTTCAATGAGTAAAAGGTTACTGTCGTTTGATACTAGACCTTCAATAATATTTTTTGTGCCGTGGGATTTTATCTCAGATCTAACATAACAAAAGGGAAGGTCCAATCTATCTGAAAGCCATGAGCCCCAAGCAATGCCCCCAGTGGCAACACCGGCAACGCAATCAATATTATGTATTTTATTAGTTAATTCAAGAAACTCTGATATTATTTTTTTTCTATATTCGGGAAAAGAGATGAGCATCCTAGTATCACAATATATTGGACTTATGATTCCAGAGGAAAAAGTAAAACATTTAGTTGTATCTATCTTTAAAGCACCTGAAGAGATCATCATCTGATAAATATTATTCAATCAATCACCTTTAACTTGCCCTTGAAATCTTGAAGATTTTGGTATCCCTTTTGTATCATTACAGATTTTAACTCCTCGGAAACTCTCTGAAATACCTTTGGCCCTTCTTGAGCAAAAGATGTTCCTAACTGCAGTAAGGAAGCCCCTGAAAGTATGAATTCAAATGCATCGACGCCTGTGTATATCCCACCTACCCCTATAATTTTGATATTTTTGTTCAACAGCTCATAGAACTTTCTGACGTTTGCAAGTGCTGTTGGTTTAATATACTTACCACCAAGCCCTCCAAATCCGCCTTTTGGTTTAATTACTACTTGTTCCTTCTCCCAGTCAATGAATAAGGCATTCCCAATTGAATTTATGCATACTATAAAGTCTGGTTTTGATCCGTTTAATATTGATGCCATCTGTTCAAAGTGAACAAAGTCAAAATAAGGAGGAAGTTTTAAGCCCCACGGTTTCTTAGAAACTTCTCTACACATTTTTATTATTTCTTCTGACATTTCAAAATCATAGCCAATTTGAGGTTTTCCTACAATATTTGGGCAGGATAGATTTATCTCCAATATATCCACTTTTGAACTGTTAAATGCTTCTATCATTTGCTTGTATTCATCCAAATTCTGACCGGCTATACTTGCAATTACAGGTTTATTGAATTTCATCAAAGAAGGAATTATGTCAAGGTAATATTTGTATCCCATATTTGGTAATCCCATTGAGTTTATGGAGCCTCCATCAATATCCTTGTATCTGGGTTCTGGATTGCCTTCTCTAGGAAGAATGGTGCAGGATTTCATCAATATTCCACAAGCATTTGAATAACCTATGTTATTCAACTCATCAAGGGTCGCATCTAATGGCCCAGATGCATTGTATATACAACTATTAAAATGAATTCCAGATATTTCAGCAGATATATCTATCATTATTTATCCATCCCCAATATATTTCTTGGATTATCTACTGCCATTGTTTCAAGAGCCTCTTTTGAAACACCCGCTCCATTTAAGAGATTCATGTATTCTGTTAAAGAAGTGCTTGGAGATGAATTTCTTATCTGGCCAGCATCTGTTGTGATTATACAGTTTTCATATCCTACTTCTTCCATATTTCTCTTAATAGTTTCTATTGGGTAGTCCTCTGGATGATCTCTATCAAGCCACATGATATAACAATGCTCAATTATTGCACCTTTTTTTGCAAGTTCTTTTTGTATCTCAATTGGCATTGCAATATCTCTCTGCATAGGATGGGTAATTATAGTTTTTATGCCCATCTTTAATGCTTCATTTGCAAGGACATAGCTTTCTTGCCAGGATAAGTGCCCAGTTGCTAGAATGGACTCTGTTTCTTTAATTGTTTTAAGGACTCTATTACATTTATCAAAAAGTTTATTGTTCCAGTCAGTGACTTTAATCGCCTTAAGTTCTGATTTTAATCTAGGCTGGAATGTTGGGTCCTTTACCCATTCTGGTGGAATTTCATATTCACTATGATTTTTTATCAGGTGATTTTCTGCATGGATTGTTGGAAACCATACAATAAGATGGCAGCCTTTTGACATTGTAGCTGAAGCATATATTGCACTTGGATTAAATCCTCCCATGAAATAGTTCAAAGTAATTGAACCTATCAATATTGGGTCATCTTCTCTTTTCTTTAAAGTGTTAATAGTAGAGATTGTTGGAAATGCGTGTGATTTAAGCGCTATTCCTTTTATTTTGCCCCTTTCAGATGCGACAAGTGTTTCAACAGTATCTCTTCTTGGTAGTATGTCCGGCCCAATATGATAATGGAGGTCTATTGATTCTTTAACTAACCGAGAAATTTCTAACATTAATTATCCCTCCTTAGCATAGATTCATGAATACATTGTATTACACCATTTTTTATCGTACACAGCACTATTTCATCATTGTTTAGAATATCAATCTTAGAGAATGAGTTTGTTATAATTAAATCGGCGTCTTTTCCAGATTCAATTCCATAATTAAGGCCAAGAAGCTCTGCTCCGTTTTTCGTTGCCATTTCAAATGCTTTTTCAATATGATCTTTACTAGTCATTCTTGTTGCAGAGATTAACATATGGAGTTCTCGTATCATGCTGCAATTTCCAAAAGGGTAGAATACGTCCCTTATGTTGTCTGTGCCAAGAGAGACTTTGATTCCTTTATCACAAAGTTCAGTTACTCTTGTGATGCTATTTGAAGGCCTCATCCAAACATCGCTTTCTTCTACAAATCTCGTTATCATGTTGGCACTGGGAGTAACAATGACGCTCATTCCAAGTCTTGCCATTTCATCTATGTACCCTAATGCCATTTTTGTAGGAAATCTTGATAGTGCTATCGCGTGTGTTACATTAACTCTATTGAATAATTTTTCTTCTGATGTCTTCTTAATTAGCTCAGGTAGCATAGATGTTCTTGGATCATTTGATTCATCAATTTGAATGTCCAATGATTTGCCATATTTTTTTGCTATTTCAAAAATATTATTGAGGTGCTTTTTTTGGTTGGATTTATCTTCTACTAAAGGAAGCCCTCCAACAACGTTTGCGCCTTTCTCAATAGCTTTTTCAATAAGTTCATTCTTCTCATCACCAATGACTCCTTCTTGAGGAAAAGCTGATATCTCAATTAAAACCCTATCTTCGTATTTTTTCTTTATTTCAAGAAGGGCTTCAAGTGGTACAAGGCCACATGTTGGATCGACATCAACTTGTGTCCTTATTGCAGTGACTCCTTTAGATAACATTTTTTCAATTGCAATCGAGGCCCTATTCTCTATATCTTTTTTTGAATATGTGCTCTTCACTTCTTTTAGAAGTCTTCTATTCTCTTCAAGAGATTTACCAAATTGTCCTTCACCCATCCTATCTAAGAGATTGGACTTATCCAGATGACAATGAGAGTTAACAAATCCATTGAGGACAAATCTCCCCTCTGCATTTATTGTGTTAAGGCCATCATCAAGTTTTCCTAATTTTTGAATTTTGCCGTTTTTAATACCGATATCTAAAATAGTATTTTCACTAATCTTAGCATTTTTAATAACAATATCAAATTCGTTCAAAATAACGCCTCCGCAAGGGAGGATGGCAGAAGAACTTTCAAAAAATCTTATAGTTTTTGTCCTTCTTATATGAACCTTTCCTAACCAATCCAAGAATCATTTATAAGGTTAATCCCTAATAATGCTTTGTTGCATAATTCTACTCAAAACGACACTTATCTCTAACTTGTCCCTCTTTTACCTTTACTTTACACTAGCTGTTGCAGCTTGTCATACAGTATGAACTTCATCATCACTTCCTTTTGCGCCATGTCAAATCGCT
>LNGD01000054.1 GCA_001587675.1 Candidatus Methanofastidiosum methylothiophilum | reverse complement strand
CTGTATGAGTCTATGATTGTACCAAGGATTCTTGCTTCTTTTGATTCTCCAAAAGGTGTGGAGAGAACAACTCCGCCCATTGAATCATTTTTTAACTTACCATTGACAAGGTCAATAATCCTCATCTTGTAGGCTATCATTCAATGATTTTAATATATGAAGCTATATAAGAGTTTCTTATAAGTAAATTATAAAAGAAGAAAAGAAAAAATACTCAAAAAATAAAATTATTTTAGTTTATGAGTCTGCGTATGTTACTGTTATTACAACTGTACTAGAATTAGCAGCTATAGTGAATGTTCTTGAAGTACCAGTTGCAAAATTAAACGTTGGGTCAATAGTAAATGTTTTTGTAGTACCTGCAGAAATATTTCTATCACCACTTGCAGCCCCTAATTTGACTACAGGGAGGTTTGTGGCTCCAGGATTAGCTGTAGCAGTGGCGTTTAGAACTAAAGTACCAGAGGACAAAGTATTCTTCAAATTAACGTAGTAAACATCACCATCATCTGACATTGAAACTACTTGTAATCCTCCACCGAGTGCACCTTCGCTTGTCTCCTGAACGGACTTTTGTGTCTGCGTCTGGAAAGATCTAAACCAAATAAAGTATGCTCCAACGGCTGCCACTGCTACTGCGACCAATAACATGACCGCAATAACTGGTGATACAGCCTTCTTGTGTTTTCTAAAAAATTTCATCATTTTGTCATCCTCCATTTTTACATGGACAGTAAACAATAGGTTTGAATTGTTTTTAAGTGTTTCGGTAATATATGTAAAATTCGCAAAAAATACAGTTATCAATAACTAAATCCTAATTAAATCAAAAATAATTGCGAAAACTTTAAATACTTCTCTATTAATTATCTACTCATGAAAGATATAGATCAAAAAATCATAGATGTCATGAAAGAAAATGCGAGAATCTCAATAACTGACATCTCAAAACTCACAGAAATCCCTGATACTACTATTCATTTCCGTCTAAAAAAACTAAAAAACATATTAAATTATAGGCTTACATTAAATCACAAAAAGCTTGGAGAAAACTATTACATTTTAGAAATTATACCTGAAACTTATGCAATCGATTCAATTACAATAAAAAAAGCCGAAGAACTTTTCGAAAGGCTCAGAAAAATGGAAGGGGTTTTGTTTGCCGTAAAACTAAGGGATTCTTTCATGCAGATTGGAAAGTTCTGTGCCATATATGCAGGTAAGGAAAAACCAAAATTAGACATGCCAGGAGTAAAGGTAGCAACTGTCAGTGAAATAGATAAAATTTGGGGTGAAATCGCCCTATGCTCAAAGAGCTAGAACAGAACAACATTCTTCTTTTAGGGGAACCTGAAACTGGAAAAGAGTATTTCGGGAAAGAATTAATCAAAGGAGATCTAATCTACGTTGGTATTGACAAAAGCCCAAATGAGATAAGAGAGCTTTTCAAGCCCAAATTCATTATCGATTGCTACACCGAAAGGCTTGGTGTTAAAAGTTCCGAGAAATATCACATTTCCTACGCATATGATTTGGATGAAATAATAAGAAATATCTTCATGGCCAGAGAAGAAACAAAAAAAGACACCACAATAATAATAGATTCTCTATCTACTTTGATAATTACTCTAGGCCTTGTTCCTGTATACAGATTTCTCCAGAGACTATTTGCTATTGGAAGGGAAAAAAATGTCAGAGTTATTATCTTGTTACACAAAGGCATGCACAAGGACGAAGTTGAAGTATCTATAAGGCATCTTGCCGACGCAACATTGTTTTTAGAAAGGGCCGTTGAAATGGGTGAAGAGGTATTCTATGTCGATTTTGGCAAACTTTATAGCGGAAAGTATAAAAGAATAAAGTATCGTATAGATAATAATAACGTAATATTTGATAGATACACAATTTAAGGGATTTAATGGTAAATGTATTATTTCTAGGAATTGGGACTGCGATTCTCCTATTCTTTACAGTAGAACTTATCACATTTATTCTTTTTAACACAACTAATGATTACAAGTCAAAAACTACTTATTTTATAATGGGCCAAACATTTGGAATAATGGGATACCTCCTCCTATTCATATTCATATTGAGCTCATCAGATATTCTAAATTCTCTTTTGAAGTTCTCGCCATCTTCATACCCTGAAATAGCCAGGTCATCTAGTATATTGATCTCCTTATTATTATATACAGTCCACATCATATTTGAATTCAAATTTAATCTTGAGGAAAATAATCAAAAAAATGAATACATTATTTATCTAATAGTTGGAGTATTGGGTTACTTATTCTATTTATACGGGCTTGCGGCAGGGGTGAGGTAAAAAATGAACCAGACTTCGAACAGCCTAATCCACGTTTCAGTAATAATGTTTGCAGTTTCCTTATTTTTAGCGCAGTATGCCCTTATTTCAGAATATATATACAGCGAATCATTATCGGTTTTTCTATTACTTTCAAGCATAATCTTTATGGGCTCATTTATTACTGCATTTAAATCTTCTAAACTAAAGGAGGATAACATAAGGAAGGAAGCATTTATTAATACATCATTTGCTGTATTTATATTAGGGCTTGTAATAATGATACTTTCATTTTTCCTAGTTACATTAAGAATATAGGTGAGAATATATGGACGATAGAGTAAAGACAGGAGTAAAAGGGCTTGACGAACTGATTGGAGGAGGGCTTCCTAAAAGCTCATCAATATTATTGTCAGGTGAGGCAGGAACAGGAAAAACAATATTTTCCCTTCAGTATATTTACTCGGGTGCTAAGGACTATGGTGAACCCGGTATCTATGTAACATTTGAAGAAAAGCCGGATGAGCTGAGAAGAGAAGCACTCCAGTTTGGATGGGATTTAAAAAAGTTTGAGGATGAAAAAAAGATAGTTATACTAGATGCAGCATCACTTCGTGTAGGAGTTCCAACAGATGAAAATTTTTATGTAAAAAGCGATGTTGACATAAAATCCCTTCTTTCAAGATTATATGAAATCTCAATTGATATTGGTGCGAAGAGGATAGTTATTGATTCTCTTCCTGCATTTTTCTTCTCAGATGATCCTGAAAATATGCGTGATGACATATATATGATGGGCAGAGTGCTGACAGAAACAAAGGCCACTTCCATCTTGATAACTGAAATTATTAATGGCCAGGGTTACTCTCGTTTTGGGTATGAAGAATTCATAACTAGAGGAGTTATCACTATGCACCTTGTTGAAGGTGAGAAGGCTATGCCGAGAATGGCTGAATACAAGAGAAGCATATTCATAAGAAAAATGAGAGAAACAAATCACAAGATAAAGCAATACCCATTTTCCATAACTAAAGAGGGTATAGTAGTCTACCCTCAAGGAGAAATTTACTAGACCCTAGTGATTTCATGATAGCAGTACCGGACACCTCTGTCATAGTCGATGGTAGGTTTAAATCCCTCCTTCTTGAAGCCGATTTTGTTAAGGATCTTGAAAGAATAGTAATAGCTGAAGCCACAGTTGCAGAAGTTGAGCATCTGGCAAATGAGGGAAAATCCTCGGGTATATCAGGTATCGCTGAATTAAAGGCTATATTCAATATCTCAAAGGAGATTTTTATTCCCTTAGACTATTACGGCAAGAGACCAACAAAATATGAAATCGCCGGTGCAAAAAAAGGGGATATAGACGCTATAATAAGAGAGGCTGCAATCGATTTAGGTGGGACACTGATTACTGGGGATATAATCCAAAAAGAAATAGCAGAGGCCAAAGGTATACAGTCAATTTTCTTAAAGCCGTATAAAAAGGTAAAACTTAGAATTGAAGATTTCTTTGATTCAGAAACTCTTTCTGTCCATCTAAAGGATGGATTGCTACCCGTTCGAAAAAAGGGAAAACCTGGTTCTGTAACACTAGAAAAGTTTGATAGGATTTATAGCGAAGAGGAGTTAAAAGAGATCTCTCTTGATATCTTGGAAAGAGCAAAGACTACTCGGGATAGCTTTATCGAGCTAGATGAAAAAGGAGCAAGCGTTGTCCAATTACAAGAATATAGGATAGTTATCACTTCACCGCCATTTTCCGATAGGTTTGAAATAACGGCCGTTAGACCAGTTCGGAAATTAACTTTAGATGATTATAACTTGCCCGAGCAACTCATTAAGCGACTTGAAATTGCCGAAGGCATTCTAATAGCAGGTGCTCCGGGTATGGGGAAGTCCACATTTGCCCAGAGTATTGCCGAATTTTATGCATCAAAAGAAAAGATTGTTAAAACAATGGAGAAACCAAGAGACCTAAATGTCCAACCTGAGATAACTCAGTATACTGCGCTTGAAGGGGATATGGCAAAGACTGGAGACATTCTACTTTTGGTAAGGCCAGACTTTACAGTATTTGATGAAATGAGAGTTACAGATGATTTCAAGATATATGCAGACATGAGGCTAGCAGGAGTTGGTATGGTCGGTGTTGTCCATGCTACAAAGCCTGTTGACGCCATACAGCGATTTATTGGAAGAATAGAACTTGGTATAATACCTCAGTTGATTGAAACAGTAATTTTCATAAAAAATGGTGAAGTCAATCAGGTCTTAGAGCTTGAATTCTTAGTTAAAGTACCCCAAGGAATGAGCGAAGCTGATCTTGCAAGACCTATTGTCGAAATAAAGGACTTTTACACAAAGACACCTCTTTATGAAATTTACACATACGGTGAGCAAGTAGTTGTGATGCCGCTAAAAACAAAAAGAAAAGAAACTTCTCCAATGAAAAGACTTGCTCTTTCAAAGTTAAAGGAAAAGCTGAATGCTGAGCTTGGTATTCCATTTGACCTTGAAGCAGTTTCTGACTCTAGAATTGCATTATATGTGAAAAATGACGACATTCCTTCGATTATTGGGAAGGATGGGAAGAACATAAAATCGCTTGAAAATGCAATCGGATTTTCGATTGATGTAAGGCCAATGGAAAAGCCACAGGAAAAGAAAGGAAAAATACCTGTAGATGTTGACTTCAGAGAAAAATATATTCTAATAAACGTTGAGAAAAGATTTGCAAGAAAAAACATCAAAATATTTGTCGATGATAGTTATCTTGATGAAATCAATGTTCCAAAATCAGGCAAGGTCAAAATTTCTAACAAAAATCCAATGGCCGAGCAAATAGAAGACGCAATTATGAATGGTAAAAACTTATATATAATGCTATAAAATCCGATTTGGGACCAGTGGCCTAGTGGATATGGCGATAGCCTCCTAAGCTATAGGTCGGGGGTTCGAATCCCCCCTGGTCCGTTTTATTAACTTTTGTAAATATTCTTTCTATGGCCTAATCATATTTAATTATTTCATCTTTTGTGAGGGTTCTAATATAATAAAGATTGGACAGCGGGCTTCCTACAACCTTAATAATCTACAAATTTAGGCAAATATCTGCTCTTTCTTGAATTAATCTATTTTGACCCAAATTTTTGTTAATGATAACTTAAATTCTTTTATTAGAATTATTATTCAATTCTAGGCAACCAAAATTATATAAATATACCTCATATTTTGAGTTTGGGAGCCAATGAGAATAAACTTCTCAAAGGGTACAAATTTTTTGGCTCCCCCAAAACTAAAACTTATAAATAATTATTTCCTAAGTTGTTTTATGCCTTGGAGTTTAAGATTTGGAAGTATATTTGGTATTCCAGTAGAGCTTCACATTACCTTTTTACTGCTTCTTTTGATATTTTCATTCTTCGGCGTTATACCTTTGATAGTTATTATACTGTTATTTGTATCTGTGTTAATTCATGAGCTAGCGCATTCACTAGTTGGCAGGCATTACGGTGCTAAGATTAAAAAGATTACTCTTTTGCCTATAGGAGGAGTATCCCAAATGGAAGCAATACCTAAATCACATGAATTTGCCATAGCTGTTATAGGGCCAGTGACCAGCATTGTTATAGGGATAGCTCTTTTCTTTGTAGGAACTCTATTTGGCCTTGAAATGTACTTTGATCTTAATTGGGTTGAATTAAAGTCATTGTCAGAAATTTTAAGAACTGTAATGTCTCTAAACTTTGTACTAGGTGCCTTTAATATAATCCCGGCATTTCCTATGGACGGGGGAAGAGTTCTAAGGGCTTTTCTTTCGTCAAAAATGGATTATCTTAAGGCAACAGAGCTATCGGTCAGGATAGGCCAGTCTCTAGCAATAGTTTTTGCATTCGTTGGCGTATTCTACAATCCTTGGCTTATAATCATAGCTTTTTTCATTTACATAGGAGGAATGAGCGAATATCAGTCAACACAGATGTCCTCTCTCTTGAAGGGAATTAAGGTAAAAGACCTTATGACAAGAGATGTTATTACAATATCTCCGGATGCCACAATGGAAGAATTTGAAAATTTACTTATTGAAAAGAGACACAAGGGGTACCCAGTTGTATTTGAAGACAAAGTAATTGGGATTATCACAATAAATGAGCTTCTTACTGTTCCAAGGCCAAAATGGATTGAAACAAAAGTTTCTGATGTTATGATAAAAGATATCATCGTTGCTTCTCCTGATATGGAAGTCTTTGATCTCCACACAAAATTCACTGAAATGAATCAGGGTAGGGCTCCAGTCGTTGAAAATGGAAAGTTAATAGGATTTGTCACAAAAACTGATATTCTAAAGTTTTCAGATATAATATCGCTTAAGAGGATATAAATGAAAGAATTCTTGAAGATAGGAGAAACAACTTACATACTCCTAGGAACTGCGCATGTTTTTGAGAAAAGTGTCATTGAGGTTAGAGAGGCTATACGAGAAGAAAAGCCCGATATTGTAGCCTTAGAGCTTGACCCCATTAGGCTTGATGCACTTTTACATGCAGACGATAGGAAACCAACTCTTCGGGAAATGAAGGAATTTGGATTTAGAAATGCCTTACTGCTCTTATTCATGTCATATCTACAAAAAAAAGTTTCAAGTGAAACTGGAATAATGGCAGGAAGGGAAATGGTTGAGGCAGCAATTGAAGCTCGTTCACTTGGAATCCCAATAGCATTAATAGATAGGGACCTAAGTGTTACAATCCAAAAACTTATGGACAACGTTGGAGTTAAAGAAAAGCTCATGATTTTAAAAGATGTAATAATTCCATCAGAAGAATATTCAATTGACTATGCATATGAAAATCCAAAAGAACTCATTGATCAAATAAAGGACAGATATCCCTTCATTTATCAGATACTTGTCGATGAGAGAGATCGGTTCATGGCAGAAAACTTAAAAAGAATACAGAAGGAAAAGGTTTTAGTTATCGTAGGAGCAGGGCATGTTTCTGGGATAAAAAAATATTTAGGTGATTTAGACGTATAACTTTACTAAAAATGAAATATTAGAGCTCTTGATTTCTTGGGCAGTTCTGTCAATTGCTTTTGGGTTCGCTTTTACTGGTGGGATTTTCTTTTTGAGAGATATAAATAGCATTCTTAAATTTGTATTAACGCTTCCTAAATATTTTGTAATAGTTGGTGCTGCTTTTCTATTACATGAACTATCCCACAAATTCACAGCTATTAAATACGGCTATTTTGCACAATTCAAACTTTGGGAAACTGGTCTTCTCCTAGCCCTTGGTATGTCATTCGCATTGGGCGTTGTTTTTGCAGCGCCTGGTGCAGTATACATATATGGGATAAACGATGAAAAAAAAGACGCAAAAATATCTCTTTCAGGACCACTTTCGAATATGATTGTTGCAATAGTGTCTCTTGTTTCATACCGTCTTTCATTTATCCCACTTTTAGCACAGGTCGCATACGTTAGCGCCTTCATAGGTGTCTTTAACCTTCTTCCATTTGGACCACTCGATGGAAACAAAATATTTAGGCATGAAAAAAAATGGTGGATATTATTGATGGCAATAGGAGCCATAATAGTTTTTACTGTATAGGTATATCTAAAGGTAGTTTTCCACCCCAAACAACATCAAGATAACCTTTCGGGTCTGTATCTCCTTCAGTGCTAATTAATAGTACATTTGAATCCTTTCCTATCTCAAGATCATCTTTAATAGTCATTAGAACTCCAAGGCCAATTGCGCCACTTTCACCAGAAATAATTTTTTTATCGCCTTTCAGCGGGTTCCCAAGCACTCTCATAGAAAGTGCTGAAAGTTCATCTTTGCATGAAACAAAAATATCTGAGTAGTCCCAGTGAATATCCCAAGCAATAGGATTTGGAACACCACATGAAAGTCCTGCCATAATTGTTCTAAGATCTCCTTTAGCTCTATGCGGTTTTCCGTCATTTATTTCAATAGATTCGTAGAAACATGAGGCTGCTTCAGGCTCTACAATTATCGATATAGGTCTATTTTTACCATATAAAGAATTAAAATAGCCAACTCCTGAAGCTGAAAAAGAGCCGACACCTGCTTGAAGTATTATATGTGTCGGTAAGCCTTCATCATTTTCTTTTATCTTTTCCATAGCCTCATCAAAAAGAACTGTATATCCTTGCATAATCCATGTTGGAATATTCTGATAGCCTTCCCATGCAGTATCGGAGATTACTTGCCATCCCTCTTTTTCTCCGTCCCTTGCCATCTTCTCAACTGCATCATCGTAGTTTCCATCTATAACAACGGCCTTTGCCCCAGTTTTTTTTATTGCTTCTATTCTTTGAGGAACGGTTTCTTTAGGCAGATATATTACAGCTTTCTGACCGAGTTTCATCGCAGCCCAAGCAACACCAAGTCCATGATTACCATCGGTTGCAGCTGAAAATGTAAGATCTCCTACTTTTTCCTTAAATGATGTTGAGAATATCTCAGATATTGAGATATTTCTTCCCGCCATTTCTTCTAAAGTTCTATAAATGGCATATATCCCACCAAGCGATTTGAATGAATTGAGCCCAAATCTATAGGATTCATCCTTAACCCAAATTTTTCCGACACCAATCTTTTGAGATAATTTATCAAGTGATACCAAAGGCGTTCTATCATATTCAGGCATTCCAGAATAAATTGACCTTACCTTTTTTGCAATTACATGGGAAACAAAATCAGTTGATGCTTTCTTTTCTGAATAATCTCTGGCTCTTTCATTTTTAAGATAAGAATAATATTTATTCATGCTCAATCCTCACCCCTTCATCAGTTGTTTTTGTTTTAATTGGTATGCCCCCCGCTATTTTGATTGCAGTTTCAACTTCTGTTTGCTTATTTGGAGTTAATGCATACATGCACCCCCCTCCTCCAGCACCAGTTATTTTTGCACCTAAAGCTCCAGAGATTCTTGATGCAAATACTAGCTCTGATAACTCCATTGTTGAAACGCCTATTGCCTCTAAAAGACCATTATTAATGTTCATCAATGTTCCAAGTTCTTTTAAATCGCCATTCTCACTTAGAATCTTTTTTCCTTGATTTGCTATTTCTTCCATAGCATCCATAATGTCGTCAATAATTTCTGGGTATTCATTCTTCAGGGCCTTTACCTTTTCTAAAAGAATCTTTGTACTGCCTTTCTCACCAGTATATCCAACTATTATAGGAAGATTTGGTGCAGAAAATCTTTCAATCTTTCCTTTTTTGAAATATAATCCTCCACCAAGGGCTGATACTGCAGGATCAATCCCACTAGAGCTTCCTTGGACCTCAAGTTCAACTTCTTTTCCCATCTTAGCTATTTCTTCATTTGAA
>LNGD01000053.1 GCA_001587675.1 Candidatus Methanofastidiosum methylothiophilum | reverse complement strand
CGCCCCCCTGTCTCTCCATTTAAAACAAAGAGTTTTCGACAGGTTGGGGAAGCAGTATGGAATCCCTGAATCAGTAGAGAAAGAATTAATCCGTACGATCCCGTCTCCTGATTCTAAATGGAACTATAGAGAGGTGGAGAACGATTGGGGGGTGGATATATCGGATTTCTTCTTTGTACCGACATTTATGGAAGCATTTGGTTACGTGGAGATTGATACTGATTCCGATGCTCAAATAGAGGCAGAGTTGATTGTTCTGGGCCCTGCAGCGGTATGGATCCGGGAAAAGAAGATCCTTCAAACCCGGGGGCCCTTTGGGTATGTGGAACCCTACCGGGTACCGTTACGGTTGGAATTGGAAAAAGGATTGAATCCCCTTTTTATCCGCTGTTCTATGGTAGGATGGAGAGAAACCCGTATAGTGATGGGTATCCGGCTGGTTGAGGCGAAGAATGATATACGGTGGAGCATCCCCACAGGATCCTGTTCTCCGATAGAATGGGAAGAAACTCTTCAGGTATTATCTGCTGTTCAAATTCAGAAATTTTCTTTTCCAGAAGGGTACATAGATATCCGAGGAAAAAATCTGGCTGATTTGGATATACAGGCAACGATTGCTCTTCAAAAGGAGATTGTAAGCGAAAATAAGATACAAAATAGGGATCCAATCGTGATCGGTACCTTCCTTCCAAAACAGAATGATGTCTGGAATTGGATTCCTTCCAGGGAGTATTACGAAAAAAGAAAGGAGTATCCGCGGTATAGCCCGCTAACTATTTGTTTTAAGAAAAAAAAGATAGATCCTATACAGATAAAAAGGGAAGTGTTCCTTCCGGATCCGGATTACCGTTTTACATCCTATGGAGAATATGAGGAGAGAAAGAAAGAAGCATTGGAAGTAATTTCCCTTCAGCGGTTTGATCTGATGGGGGCTTTAGCCCGGATAGAACGAGGGGAAACGCAGGAAATTGGGGATCCGGCTCTTTCTGTTTCTCTTGATTTTTTAAAAAAACGAAAGGACTGTGCGGATTTTCATGCCCTTGCGTTGGTTGTTGCGCTCTATAGATTCGGTACCCAGGGGAAAATACCTACTAAAGAAGCAGAAGCGATACAGGACACACTTCTTTCTTTTAAGTTCTGGCATGATGAACCCGGGGTAGATGCTATGTGCTGGTTTACCGAGAACCACCAGATCATTTTTCATACGGCAGCCTACCTCGCAGGTAGCCTATTTCCTTATGCTAAGTTTAAGAACTCACAGAGAACGGGAAAGGAACTATCAAAGCTTGCAGGAAATAGGATCCTGCGATGGATAGGCCCCCGATTTTCTGGCGGATATTCTGAATGGGACTCCAATACGTACCTGGCAATGGATATCTACGCCCTGCTTGCACTGGTAGAGTATGCCCCTTCTGAGAGAATTCAGCGATGGGCAGATGCTCTGCTCCAGAAAACATTCTTTATGATCGCCTGTCACTCCCTTCAGGGAAGTCATGGGTGCAGCCATGGAAGATGTTATGTGAATGGATTAAAAACGTCTCGCGTGGAAAGCACCTCGGCATTGCAACGGATCGCCTGGGGAATGGGAGGCTTCGACTGTGAAACCTGGTCAATGGGGATGATGGCATTGAGTGAGAAATTTAAACTTCATCCCTTAATTCGCCGCCTGGCTATAGAGCCGCTGCCTATTTTAGAAACAAAGGTACATTCTTATGGGACCTATCATTTACGGACAGATTTGCGGGAAGGAACATGGGAGGTAGACACGATTTGTCGCCGTACACAAGAGTATCTCCTTTCTGCTGCCCTGGATCTTCGGCCGGGCGATCCTGGAATTCAAGAACACCTCTGGCAGATGACTTTTGGGCCGGAAGCAGTGATCTTCACCAACTGGCCGGGGAATGGGCAGGAGCATGGAAATGCCCGTCCCAATTTCTGGGCAGGATCAGCTCGATTACCGCGTGTTGTAATGGAAGGGCGATGCATCGTCTGTTTGTATGATCCAGACTTTCAGGGAGGATTAGGGTATGGGCATGCCTATTTTCCCAGGGATTCTTTTGATGAGGTTCGGTTCCACGATGAATGGGTCTTTGCCCGCTATGGAAAGGGATACGCTGCTCTTAGAGGGGATTCTCCTATAGGAATGACCGAGCATGGTAAACATGCAGGACAGGAGCTAAGGAGTAAAAACGGAGGGAGAGCCTGGCTGGCTGTGGCAGGTAGCAAGGAGGAGGACGGAAGTTTCGAAGAGTTTCAGAAGTCTCTTGTAAGCAGTTCTGTACGGATGGAACCCGGATTCTTTCATGGAAAAATACCTCAAGGAAAAGAAATTCAATATTCCTGGACTGGCCCTATTCTTATAGAAGGGAAAGAATGGACACCCAGATTCTCTAATCATTATGAAAATATTTTTACCCAGATGCCTCTTCACTCTAAGGCACTTCTTATGGAATGGAAAGGGGAAAAAGCGCAATTCAGCTTAGACTTGAGATCTAAAAGGACTCGTTGTGCGATTACAGATTAGTAAGAAATTTATCTATACAGGACAATCTGGCTCTGTGCTGAAGTTCCAGGGCTCATCAGGAGAAGTGTTTGAACTGGCAGTGCTGGATTCAAATGTGTTTCGATTCCGATTTCTCCCAGATGGAGTTCCCAGATTAGAGAGAACCTGGGCCATTACGGGCCTGGATAGGGACCTGCCTGCTTTGGGAGCTAATGTACCGGGGCCGATCCCAGCACTTCCAAAGGAAGTTTCAAAGGAGGGACGTTCCCGGGAGGACGTTTCTGTATTTCCCTGCCCACCATTTGAGCATGGTTACCACGAAGGAAGATACACGGTATCCACGTGAAAGGGCATTTCAGTTGAGATTGATCTGGAAACGCTCAACCTGTGTTGGTATGACAAAGGAGGAACCTGTTTTGCCTCAGATCTCCCTACCAAAGGGTACTGCTACGATCGGGAAGGAACGGAAGTGTTTCATTATCTTAAAAGATCTCCGGAGGAGTTCTATTATGGGTTAGGGGAACGGTCGGGACCTCTCAATAAGAAGGGGATGCATTTCCGGATGCAGAACCTGGATGCGCTGGGGTACGATGCAGAGGGTACGGATCCTCTCTATAAACACTGGCCTTTCTATATAACTTTTATTCCAACCTACGGTCTATCCTATGGGCTTTTCTACGATACGCCTGCAGTATGCGAGTTTGACTTAGGGAGGGAAATCGATGCCTATCATGGGGATTACCGCTATTTCAAAGCCCAGGGAGGGGATATTGACGGATATATGATCCTGGGGCCGAGTTTGCCTGAAACAGTAAGAACATTTTACTCCATGATCGGAGGGATGAATCTTCCTCCCCGATGGACGCTGGGGTACCTGGGATCCAGTATGGCCTACGCGGAGGGATCTGGTGCACAGGAAAACTTGGGAAAATTCCTTATGCAGTGTACAGAGCATACGATCCCCTGTTCTGGATTTCATCTATCCTCTGGCTACACACTGGGGGATGACGGCCGGAGGTATGTATTTACCTGGAATAGAGATAGATTCCCTGACCCTGAAGGACTTCTTAAAGAATACCATAAATCCAATGTGAGAATTGTAGCGAATATAAAGCCATGCCTGTTAAAGGAACATCCGTTATACAACGAGGTAGAGTCCTTTGGAGGATTTATCCGTAGAGCATCAGGTGGACAAACGGAACTTGATCGTTCAAATATGGGTGTAGGGAATCAGTCTGAGGGACAAATAAGAGAATTAGGCCCTGAACTCAGTATGTTCTGGGGAGGGGAGGGATCCTATTTAGATTTCACCAATCCGAGAACGTGGGAATGGTGGAAGCGAAAAATTGTTGAACAGTTATTTACTAAGGGAATCGATGGAACCTGGAACGATAATAATGAATATGAAGTCTGGGATGATGAAGCTATTTGTAACGGATTTGGGTTCCCTATCCCAGTGGGCTTTTGCAGACCGATCCAAACGCTACTAATGGTGAGAGCATCCTGGGAAGTACAGAGAGAGTTTTTCCCCCAGCAGAGGCCGTATCTTATTTCCCGATCAGGATATCCGGGATTCCAACGGTATGCGCAGACCTGGTCGGGCGACAACTCTACTTCCTGGAACTCCCTTCGGTACAACATTCCCATGGGACTGGGTTTGAGCCTCTCCGGTTGTTTTAACACAGGGCATGATGTAGGAGGTTTTTACGGCCCGCAGCCCGATCCGGAACTCTTCCTGCGATGGGTGGAGAATGGCATCTTCCATCCAAGATTTTCCATACATAGCTGGCATACGGATGGTACTTCCAATGAACCCTGGATGTACCCAGAGATCCTTCCCTGGATTCGAAAAGCAATAGCGTACCGGTACCGGTTAATACCGTATCTATATACGTTAATGTTTGAAGCCGTCCGCAGGGGAGAACCTATCATTCGACCGCTGGTTTACCACTACCCGGACGATCCTAACGTATGGGAAGAATTGTTCAATTTTTTACTAGGCCCCTTCCTTTTAGTGGCTTCTGTAACAGAACCAAATGTGACACAAAAAATTGTGTATTTACCGGGTAAAAAATACTGGTATGAAGCGAATACGGGAATCCTCTTTTCTGGAGGTAAAAAGGTTCAAGTTGAGGCTCCTCTAGAACGAGTACCTGTATTTGCTCTGGAGGGAGCGATTATTCCATTTGGGAAAGTTCCCCTGCCAGGCCAACCTATTCCTAATCATGCGCAGATGGTGCAGGTCTTTCCTCCTGTTTCAGAGGGAGAGGGACGATTTGTTTTGGTAGAGGATGACGGAGAAACACTGGATTACAGAGAAGGGAAATTTTCAGAGATCCTCCTTTCGGTAGATGCGACTCCAGAAAAAGTCTATTTAAGTGCGAACGTTATTCGTGCTGGGTATCCTTTGCCCTATACGAGTCTGGATTTTGTTCTACCGGGGGGGGAAAAAAGGGATATTCTAGGAGGGGTTGTCTATGGACGGAACGAAAAAGGAGAGATAAAAGTTCGAGTTTCTCTATCCTATAGTGTTTGAGGATGTGATTCCTTAAAAAAAGCCGCCCCTTTCGAGGGCGGCTTTTTCTTTTAGAAGGATGCCTAATTAAAACGGACGGTCTGCAAGGTACTTGTAGGCTGCATACTGAGCTTTAGCATCTTTTCGTGCCTGTTCTAGGAATACCTGAGCTCGTTCCGGTTTAGCCTGCTTAAGAGACCGATACCGGATTTCGTTGTACATGTACTCTGCCGGATCTGTGGAAGGCTCTTTAGAATCTAACAGGAAGGGATTCTTTCCTTCCTTGGCCAGAAGAGGATTGTACCGGTACAACGGCCAGATGCCCGAAGTTACCGCCGCTTTCTGCTGGTCCATCCCCTTCATCATATCGATACCATGCGCTATACAGTGAGAGTACGCGATAATGATGGAAGGCCCTTCGTATGCTTCTGCTTCCAGGAAGGCTTTAATAGTCTGAATACGGTTGTATCCCATAGCGACCCGGGCAACATACACATACCCGTAACTCATCATCATCATACCGAGGTCTTTCTTGCGGATCGGCTTACCTCCTGCAGCAAACTTGGCAATCGCTCCAACGGGAGTTGCCTTAGACATTTGCCCCCCTGTATTGGAGTATACTTCTGTATCCAGCACCAGGATATTTACATTCCTGTTGGAAGCCATCACATGATCCAATCCGCCGAAACCGATATCGTACGCCCATCCATCACCGCCGAAGATCCAGATGGATCGTTTGACGAGGTAATCAGCTGTAGATAGGAGTTCCTTTGCTAGAGGCGACTTATTGTTTCGAAGCTCTTTTTTCAAGTCAGCGATATACGTCCGCTGGAGCTCAATCTCTTCGTAGGTGCTCTGTTTGTTCTGTTTAATTTTTTCTAACAGCTCCTTCTTTACTCCCGCAGATGAATCAGCCAGCAATTTATCAATCAACTCCCGGGCATACTCACCCAGCTTATCACTGGTAAGTCTCATTCCAAATCCAAACTCAGAAGCATCTTCAAAGAGGGAGTTAGACCACGCGGGACCCTTGCCATCGGGACGTTTACAGTAGGGAGTTGTGGGCAAGTTTCCTCCATAGATCGAGGAACAGCCCGTAGCATTGGCGATGATAGCCCGGTCACCGAATAATTGGGAAACGAGTTTGATATAGGGAGTTTCACCACATCCGGCACAGGCGCCGGAGAACTCAAATAAAGGTTGTAAGAGCTGAGTTCCTTTCGTAGAGGCAAGGTTCAAGAGTTTCCGATCGGGATTCGGTATAGAAAGGAAGTATTCCCAATTTTCCTTTTCCGTTTCCCGAAGAGGAGGTTGAGGTTCCAGATTGATCGCTTTCCGATCCGTCTTAACATTGTTTTCCTTCTTGAAAGAGGGGCAGATGTTCACGCACGCACCGCATCCCGTACAGTCTTCTGGTGAAACCTGGAGGGTAAACTTAAGACCGGCGAACTCCTTTCCTTTAGCGTCAATGCTCTTCCAGGTCTTGGGAGCCTTTTCCAGATACTTCGGTTCGTATACCTTCATTCGGATCGTTGCATGGGGGCACACGGCAGAGCAGTCTCCGCACTGAATACACACTTCAGGATCCCAAACTGGAATATATTCTGCAATGTTTCTTTTTTCGTACTGAGTGGTCCCTGTGGGGAACCCCCCATCATGGGGGAGTTTCGATACGGGGATTTTTTCCCCACGGCCTGCAATAATTTCTCCAAGCACTTCTTTTACAAAAGTCGGTGCTGATTCGGGAACAGGGGCCAGCATTCGTTTTTTGCTGGTTATCTGTTTGGGATACTTTACTTCGTGCACTCCTGCAAGGGCTGCATCGATAGTAGAAATGTTTGCTTCAACTATGTCTTTTCCTTTCTTCCCATACGTTTTCGCAATGTATTTTTTGATTAGATCTACTGCCTCGTTTTCAGGGAGGATTCCGGAGACTTTAAAGAATGCAGTCTGCATAATGACGTTGATCCGGCCTCCCATCCCTTTTTCTTCTGCGATCTTCATCGCATCGATCACATAGAATTTGAGGTTCTTTTCAATAATCTGTTTCTGAACTTCCTGCGGAAGCTGATCCCATACCTCATCAGGTCCGTAGGGTGATGCGAGTAGGAATGTACCACCCGGAGCGGCATTCTCCAGCATATGCACTTTTTCCAGGAATGAGAACTTATGGCAGGCAACAAAATTCGCCTGGGTAATTAAGTATGTGCTCTTTATAGGTTTCTTCCCAAACCTCAGATGTGAAACAGTAGTTGTACCTGCTTTCCGGGAGTCATAGACAAAGTATCCCTGAGCATAGTTGTCTGTAGCTTCACCTATGATCTGGATAGAGTTCTTATTAGCTCCTACCGTACCATCCGAGCCCAATCCATAGAAAAGGGCCGTGTGAATTCCTTCATTGGGAAGCTGAAATTTTTCATCCCAGTCCAGGTTTGTATAGGAAAGATCGTCGAAAATACCCACGGTAAAATGGTTCTTTGGTTGATCTGCTTTGAGGTTATCCAATACTGCCTTTGCCATGGCAGGGGTAAATTCAAAACTTCCCAGACCATACCGGCCTCCCACGATTCTCGGATAGGACTTGAACTTTGAGCCTCCTCCACTCATTATCTCACCGAATGCGGTTCGCACATCTTCGTATAGCGGTTCTCCGATGGCTCCAGGTTCTTTGGTACGGTCCAGTACAGCAATTGCTTTTACTGTTGCAGGTAATGCCTCTACAAACGTTTTTGAATCGAAGGGACGGAAAAGGTGAACCTTTAGGACTCCTACTTTTTCTCCTTTCGATACTAAGTAATTTACCGTTTCTTCCATACATTCGGCGCCGGAACCCATAATAATGGCAACCCGTTCTGCATCGGGAGCTCCTACATAGTCAAAAAGCTTATAGGCTCTTCCGGTAAGCTTGGCGAACTTGTCCATTACCTCCTGCACAATGCCAGGTACGGCACTGTAGTATTTATTGCAGGTTTCCCTGGATGGAAAGAATACATCCGGGTTCTGACTTGTTCCCCGGATCATGGGATTTTCAGGATTTAATCCCCGCTCTCTATGCGCCTGGACCAGGTCACTTGAGATCATTTCCCTCATGACATCGTAGGGGATTTCTTCCACTTTCTGCACCTCGTGGGAAGTGCGGAACCCGTCAAAAAAGTGAAGGAAAGGCACCCGGCTCTGGAGGGTCGCTTCCTGCGCTATAAGAGCAAAATCCATTACTTCCTGGATATTGTTGGAACAGAGCATGGCGAACCCTGTTGACCGGGCTGCCATCACATCAGAGTGGTCGCCGAAAATGCTCAGTGCATGGGTTGCTACCGTCCGTGCAGCGATATGAAACACGGTAGGAGTTAACTCGCCTGCAATCTTAAACATGTTCGGGATCATAAGAAGAAGTCCCTGAGATGCAGTAAATGTTGTGGTAAGAGCGCCGGTGGTAAGAGCACCGTGTACAGAACCCGCAGCACCCGCTTCGCTTTGAAGTTCTACTACCTGGGGAACCGTACCCCAGATATTCTTCTGCCCCTGGGCAGAATACATGTCTGCGAGTTCACCCATGGGGGAGGAAGGAGTAATCGGATAAATGGCGATTACCTCATTCGTCGCATGGGCAACATAAGCCGCAGCTGTATTCCCGTCAATCGTAACCATTTTTTTGGTAGACATCTTGAATCCTCTCAATAAATGGATTTTTTAGATATTTATAAGTAGTAATCTGTTGTTACTATAGCCCATTTTTGCTTGGGTTGCAATACATACTTTCCTTTTTAGCAACTTAAGGGTTTGCAGTCTGCCCCAGAGGATCGTGTAGAGAATCCTCAGGGGCTTATAGGAATAGTGGGCGACGCTGTACTGATTTTCCATTGCTTTGGGGAGAGTATTAATTCATCTTCCAGCGGTTTTCCATCTGCTAACGTAATCGTTTTTCTCCGCAATGTTCCCTGTATCCAAATTCTGTTGCCTATATAAGTACGAATCTCACTTTTGGGGGAAGAGTCGAGGTAGTAGATCGTTTGCTGAGAGTCTATCAGAGCGAGGCGAGTAAACGGTTCATTTCCTATGAGCCGCAGGGTGCCTGTAACTTCTATTATTTCTCCCAGAGTTTGTTCTGCATGACTCTGTTCCGGTTTCTGAGATTCTCGGGAAGGACTTCCTTCTACGGCTAATACCATCAGTAGATTGAGAATGAGGAGGGGAAATTGAGTTAAAGCTCTTCGATGATGAGGAATTTTTTCGAATATTTTCATACTAGTAAGTATATACCCGATTGCCTCTTGCTTAATAGAAAAAGATTCTAGTACCGTATCCTTCTATGATTGATATATACACGGACGGAGGTTCCAGCGGGAATCCGGGACCGGGTGGCTGGGCGTATGTGATACTCTATGCCGGAGAAACACTGGATAGACGATCAGGAGGAGAGTCTCTCACTACAAACAATCGGATGGAACTGGAGGCGGTTATCCAGGCCCTGGAATTTTTACAGAAGAGAACAAGGCAGAAAAAGGAGCACATACGGGTTCATACCGATTCACAGTACGTGAAACAGGGGGTGACTCACTGGATACATACCTGGTTAAAAAACGGATGGAAAACATCAAATCGGCAGGCGGTAAAGAACCAGGAACTGTGGGAAAGACTCTGGGAGCTTTCCCAGAATTTTGAGATTCAATGGGAATGGATTAAAGGTCATGCGGGTGACCTATACAATGAAGCGTGTGACAGGATGGTACAGCAAGAGATCCAAAAATTTCGGAGAAATACAAGCAAATCCTAGCGTACATACTGTATTAGGAATGTATGGAATGGTATGGTTTTGCCGTTTCCGGCTATGAGGGAACAGTCGTTTCTATTGAGGTTGATATCCGAAGGGGAATACCCGGGATGGATATTGTGGGTCTGCCCGGTTCAGCCGTGCGGGAAGTCACCCTCGGAATCGCAGGAGTGCTTACGATCATCACCTTGATCTGGCGGTATTCGCGGTCGTCCGTTTCGATGGTCAGTTCGCCGCCCTCCGGCGGTAAGGTCAGTCCCTTGGAAAGCCGAAGGCTGATCGTAT